>JANLIM010000007.1 GCA_024654145.1 Candidatus Zambryskiibacteriota bacterium
CATTAAATTATGCCTGCCAAAAACCTTCAGAGGGTAGCTGAAGGTGGAACATATTGCCATGTCTACAACAGGGGCATTGAAAACAGGAACATTTTCGCAGACGATGTTGACTATCAGGTCTTTCTAGGCTATCTGGAAGACTATCTTACTGCGCCCAAAGCTCCCGAGAGCACTAAAAAAGAATTCATTGTCAACGGACGCACCTTCACGGGCGTGCCTCACCAGCCAAAAAACTACTTCAACCAAGTGGAACTCCTCGCCTACAGCCTAAGCCCGGATCATTTTCACCTACTTATTCATCAAAGAACCCAAAAATCCTTGCAAGCACTAATCAGATCGCTTTGCACAAGATACTCGATGTATTTCAATAAAAAATATAATCACACCGGGTCTCTTTTCGATGGCCCCTATAAGTCGGTTGTCATAAAGGACGAACAAAGTCTTTTGCTTTTAACCCGGTACCTTCATAAGGAAGGCGGCTACTCATCTTATCCTGAATTTTCAGGCCAAAAACACACTTCTTGGGTGAAAACAAATGTTGTTCTTTCCCTTAAAAATATCAGTGGCAATTACAAAGACTTTGTAGAAAAATATACCCCCGATAAGCATGAATTAGAGCTTCTCGACGAGATCACAATCGAAAAGGCCGATAAGCACCTTGAAAGGAGAGACCTTAAAAAGGTAGAACTACAGCCCTGGTCCAGAATCCCTGAATTATTGGTAACTAGCGCTATCTTTGTCCTTCTGCTCGGCATTGGGATAAAAAACGTACACAATTATTCAGCAGCCTCAGCCACCCTAGGAGAACACACAACTTCAGTCATAGCATCTACCTCACCCTACTCTCCCTCACCCATCACAACTCCACCTCCAACAACCATTCCTGAACCTAAAACAATACTTATAATCACAAACACAAAAGATCCAGTCGACATCAGGGAAAATCCATCTATTAAATCTAACAAGATAGGTGAGGCTAAAGCAGGAGAAAAATTTGAGTTCATTTCCGAAGATTCTGGTTTTTATCAGGTGGCCCTGCCAGAAGGCACATATGGCTTCATATTTTCTCAATATATCGAAAAAGAGAAGACAATAAATAATGACTAAAACCCTAACATACCTCCTGCTTGTAATAGCCGGCTTACTTATAATCTTCGGCTTTGTAACCGCCACAACTTACTCCCAACTGGCTGTCGCCATTGTCATTTACCCCACCCTCATTTTCTTAGTATTTAAACTATTCCCGCGAACTGTCCTGGTACAGCCGAACATTGCTGTCCAGCTACCCCCGACAAAATTGAGCCATGACAAAAGTGAAACTCCTAACCCAAATAAGGAAATTGCCTACATCTCCGATATCGACAAGCGGGCCTTTATTAAACTAATTGGAGCAACAGGAATCTCTTTTTTCCTCTTCTCGCTACTAGGCAGAAGAGTCGAGTCTCTCATTTTTGGCACAGCTGGGCAATCTATGATAAACCCTCCACGTGTAACAGACGGCAACCAGTCTGGACTGGCCAGTGCCTCACCCACCGACGGCTATAAAATTTCCGAGATAATGGAAGAAGGCCTTGTTACCTATTATGGCTTTATTAACTACACCGGAGCTTGGCTCATCATGCGCGAAGATTCAAGTAATAATAATTTTCGTTACGCCAAAGGCGACTCCGACCTTCCCGGTAACTGGAAAAATCGCGAAAATCTAAGGTACGACTACTACTACAATCTATTTTGAGCGAGAAGCGAAAATCAGAAAATCACGGCCTTATTTGACGTGATTTTCTCTTCTGACTTTGCCGGCTAACGTACACTCCCAAAGTCAGA
>JANLIM010000025.1 GCA_024654145.1 Candidatus Zambryskiibacteriota bacterium
ACAGAAAATATGAGTATGAAACCAAAAATCAGATATTTAGATTTCTTGTCCATTTGTATATTATAACCTACTTAAAAAGACACGGGAACTCAATAAATCCATTTGGCACCTCCTTCTGTTGCGTTAAGAACACGGCATTCGGGGCAAAAATTCCCTCAATACCACCGGTCGCACTATAGCACACCTCTCCAAAAATTGCAAGTCTTTATCTGACACGCATCCTTGACAGATTTCTAAATGAGGCCCAAGATATTATCAGACATACGTTCTTTGACCTACCAATTGATTTCCTCCCGGAGGTGGCAAATGGCTACGGTAAATATAGATGGCAAAACTATCCCAAGAATGACTGCGTGGCTCACAACCAATCGATCCTGCAATCTGAGATGTAACTGGTGTTATGCAAAGATGACGAACTTTGACGCCAAAGAGACCATGACGCTTAACGTAGCGGAACGATCTATAGATTTCTTACGAGATCTGAAATTGGAGTCCGTGATTCTCATCGGCGGTGAACCAACCGTTCATCCGCAATTCTTTCGGATTGTAGAAAAAATCATCAGGGAAGGGATGAAAGCGTATCTGGTGACAAATGCCCTCCGATTCTCCAATAGAGTTTTCCTAAAGGATGCAATCGGTGCTGGCATCTCAGCGGTAACAGTGTCCCTTAAAGCGGTAACTGCCGAGGATTACAAAGCATTTACCGGCAAAGACGCTTTCAAGCGAGTTCGGCAAGCGATACACAACTTGCAAGATGTAGGAATCCCCCATGTGGTGAACATAACTGCGTGCGATTCTCTCGTGAGCAATTTCGACGAGGTGATCTCATTCGCGAAAGAAATAGGCATCAGGATGCTTTCCGTCGATACTGGCAAGCCTGTTGTTCTGGAGGGGAACACCCATATGGACGGAATGGAAAGTCCCAAACGCATGGCGCAATTCTTTATGGAGATTTATCCGAAACTCAAACAATCGGGAATTCGTTTCTCAGTAAAGGTTGCTATACCCTTCTGTTTGTTTCCAAGGAAATTCGCTGATATGCTTATAGCGGACGGAAATACCATGACAGGATGCCAGATGGTTTCTGGCCGCGGTATAATCATCGACCCTCAAGGCGAGCTGGTTCCTTGTAATCATCTGTGTCATTTATCCTTAGGGGGATTGGGGAGAGATTTCTCGAGCGCGAAAGAGTATGTGGCGCTACGGAAAAGAAAAGATGTGATCGAATTCTATGATTCAGTGAATTCGATGCCGCACAACAACTGCACCAATTGCAACTATTGGTCAGTGTGCGGTGCGGGATGCAAGTTGTATTGGCTTCATTACGGCCCAAGTGATCTTATCTCTGACTTTTCTTGAAAAGGAGTTGTGTCATGAGTAACACTACACATGTGAGCAGTGCCCAAGTTGAGGGTGCAAAAGACCCCCAAAAGTTCTTTGCAAGGCTGTACAAGGGCGAGAAGTTGCCGGCGGTCAAACAGTTTCAGGGACTTCGACCCAGCAACGGTCACCTCGCTGAAGAACTGATCTGTGACTGTTGTGGCGACGGTAACGATTGTTGCGGCTTTAATTAAAGCCCGCGTCGCTTCAAACTGAAGAGGAGTGTGGCCCCCCACACTCCTTTTTTCTTGTGCTACAATCAAAAATATGTTGAAGAACATAGCATTTACATACAACAAAAGAAAAGACGACTTATGCCATAAACGTTTCCATGAGTTCATGACGAGACATAAAACAGTATGGGGAAGAACGCCAAATACTAAAGAGATCATTTCGCTCAAGAATGTCGACCTCGATATTGATGTCCGCGAGATAGCGGAAGTATATGAAAAGATATTCGGTATTACCGACCTTATGGTGGATGGTTATATCGTTACGACGCCTTATTCGATGATTGATGATGATGCCACATTCGATCCAAGGCATAGCACGCTTTTTTATTCAATTTATAATCTATTCGGTTATTCGTCATCTATTGTTATTGGACACGAACTATTCCACATTTACTTTGAAAAATTCACCCAACGAAATATTCCCGACTATGAAACATCGAAGGAATATTTTACTGTCATCATGAACGATCTGTTCGGAAAAGAAGTGAGTAAGGGATATCCGGAACATGAAGAGATTCGTGCAAAAATATTTGAAATTTGGCAGAAAACAAAATCAATGAAAGAAACGGTTGATTTTTTCAAAAAAACTGAACCTTCTGTGTAGTAGGTTACTACTTCTTATATTCCGAGTGAACGCAATCGTGTGTGAAAAAATTAATGCATAATTGTATGACCATGTACGAAATTGAACATCGTGCTGTACTTACCGAAGAAGCATATACAGAACTCGCGGAGAAACTTGCGCGTGAGGCGACACCGCTCGGTAGCGATGACAAGGAAGTTTCCTACTATATCTTCCCAGATAAACTCCTGAAAGTCGTGCGGAATATCTCTGAAAAATCCGCAAAAATTTCTCTTAAGTTGACCGCACTCGGCGCGGGTTCATCGTTCCAGGAATTTGAGGTCCCCTTTCCTGAAGAATCCTTCGAGACGATGAAGAACATCTGCGAGAGTATCAGCGCTCCCGACCAAGTCATCAGCGGCACGCAGAAGCGCACGAACTACGAATACAAAGGCGTCGAAATCGCGCTTAAGTGGAGCGAAGATTGGGGTTACCATGTCGAATTTGAAATCATGGTTAACGACCTTTCAGAAAAGGAAGCTGCGGACACGCGTATCAGAGATGCCGCGAAGGAACTTTCAGTACCGCTCATGACCGAGGAAGAAGTAGCGGCATTTTCTGTCGAAGTTCGGGCGAAAAAGAATGGTCCTAGTTAGAATTTCACAAAAATCTTCTTTTCTTTACTGTCCACCCGCACCAGGCCGCCATACGGGAGCGCGATTTGAGGGTTGGTATGACCAAAATCCATATTTTGTACCACAGGGACGGTCGGATTATAGATACGAACGACTTTCAGAATAGTCTCGCGTTGCTCTATGCGATGCGCGGCCTGCCACGCTTCGTCATGTTCATTGCCAAATTCCCATGATTTCGGACGGCCGACGAGTATTCCTCGCACGCGCGCGAGAATCCCACGTTCGCCGAGCGCTCGATAGACCCGAAAGACATAGTCGGCTGATGGAACCTCTTCAGACGTTTCGGTACATAGAATCACATTCTCAAAATCTGGGAGCGAAGGAATCGCAATGTTATGACGTAGCAATTCATCTATCGATTCGAGACATCCTCCCCAACTGATACCTTCAGCATTCTTCTCGCCATCCCATTGCCAACCGTCGTTCGGTAAGAATGTTTCCAGCTTCTCGAGATTCGCTGGATTATCCCAATCGAGACCGATGTCGTTATACGTCGGGCTCGCTTCAAGTTCTCGCTCGCCCGATTCGAAGAGTGCGAGTTTCAGATACTTCAGTGTGAAGTCGTCTATCTTCCCTTCCATAGCAAACTGAGTAAACAACGCACCACCATAGAAAGATGGGACGCCATTCACCCAAAGGAAATTCGCGAAATGCGTGTTGTCGCTGTAACCGAAGAACGGCTTGGGATTCTGTATGAAAGGCTCAGCTGGAAGATTCTTTATGTAGGTGACTTGATCATCACCGCCTATTGAAGTGATGACCCCCTTGATACTCGGATCCTCAAATGCGGCAACGAGATCGGCTGCGCGTTCCTCACCCGTGGCACCGAGTTTCGCCGTCGCGGGAAATGCAATAGGTTCAAGTTCAAAGACTTCTCGCAGACGTTTGAGACCGAGCTCATATACATGAGGGAACCTGCCAGGCGCCGCAAACGAAGGCGAGAGGATTGCAACTCGATCGCCTTTCTCTAATTTCGGAAGTCGGACAATTTCTTTCATTACCGTAAGACTATCATCTCCACAGCGGGTG
>JANLIM010000026.1 GCA_024654145.1 Candidatus Zambryskiibacteriota bacterium
TGTTCGTGTATCTCCCGTGCTTCTGCAATTGGAATATACGGATCGTCGACAGACGCGAACTGTATAATCCATTTTTGATTCTTTTTTATAGCGTTCCAATCCCAAGGACCATCAAAATAGCCACTTTTCTTTTCATCTTCATTTCCAAGATCTGAAACAGACGCACTCACCAGCACTGAGCCGAGAATCTTATTTCCTTCGGCAAATCTCATGGCCGCCACCGAACCGGAAGAATGGCCAATGAGAATGGTGTTTTCATCGGCTCCCTGTTCTTTAATAAACGGCAGCCAATATTCCTTTCGGGCGAGCATAGGGTCGGGATATTTGTTATTCGCCACAACGATTCCGAGCCCTTCTAAGGACTTTTGTACATAGGGAAACCATTTGTCCCCTGGGTTATTGTCGCCATTCCCCGGGATGATGATAGCTTTGATTTTTCCCATGGTTTTATGAGTCTATCATCGCACGATTTCTGATTTGAAGAACTGTTCCTGAAAATGCGTTAGAGCACGAATATCATCGTCTGAAAATTCCTTCCCTTCTGGTGCGACAACGAGCTTGTCGTCATCGTCATTGGTGCGATGTATGACGGCGATGCAACGGCCCGTGTATGTTTCAACGGGAATATCGACACCGAGCAGATATGCATCAAGTTCTTCGCCGTCGGGCGCGACTGTATTAGGCACGAAGCCATAATTGAGTTTGTAGATGAAATTATGCTTGGGGTGTTTCGAGCCGAGTTGTCGGTCGATCTGTATCGTGATCGTCTTGCCGAGATAGTCAGTGGAGTTCGTGTGGCTGTCATTCATATATTGTTTAGACTTTATACCATTCATACGTCCGTAGATAATCTTGATGGAGCTTGATTCTCCCCGTATTGAATTCATTTAATTCTTCAGAATACCAAACGAGATATTGAATAACACGAGAGAGCCAATACAAATCCTCGAGCTTCTTTTGTTCGGAACTGAAATTCAAAAGCTCATAATATTCTTTGACTGCATGGTCGCCAAGATTGAAATGCCACAGATACATGCGCACTCTTGCAAAGTCATATATCGGATCGCCAAACATCGCATCTTCCCAATCAATGATCCCTGCTATCTTGTGACTTTGTGGATTCACAAACAAGTTTCGTTGATTGAAATCGGTGTGAAGAAGCGAGTATTCATGATTATCAAATGCTGTGTCGTTTATTTTCTGTATCATCTTTTTCACAGATATCAGGATCAGGTCTTTGTCCAACCCTTCCCTGTTGGCGACTTCGTTCCAATCAAATTCATCAGTAAAGATTTCGAGCATCATTTCTTTCCATGTCTTTGTACTGTTTGACCTATCAAGTGGCCCAGGGAATTCCGATTTTATTGCGTGTAGCCTCCTTAAATTTTCTATCATGGAAGGAACATACTTCGACATTTCTTCTACAGGGACTGACTCCAACAGTGGGAACCGCACTCTTTCTAGAATGACCACGGGTATCCCTTCAAAAATAAAAGAGCTGAATAACGCAGGTACAGGGATATCAATATGTTTTCTTGAAATCAAATCGAGAGCGGGAACATCCTTCATGGCATCGTTGCCATATTTCACGGCGTACTCTTTATTGTCGGATGTTGTGATAAAGAAGACCGAACTCGACATCCCTTGAGGAGGAGTTTCAATGGAAACGATTTTAAATTTGAATTCCTTCTCAAGATGAGCAACTAACTTTTCTTGAAAATGTAAGCTGTCCATAAGATATTCTAGACCAGAAAGGGATTCGGATCTTCAAATGTGAGCCGCACAACTTTATCTTTCGAGAGTTTGTCCGGATGAATGCCGTACACCATTTCATATATCTTCCCCGCGCCACAGAACTTAGCATCGCTCCAGTCATACCCAAGCGTCTTCGCTACAGCCTTAACTTTTTCTTCGCTGTCAGCCTCGATCTCGAGATAGGATTCGAGATGCGGCCATGTATCGATGTCGATCTCTACGCCGTCGAGCTCCCAACGTTCTCGCAAGGTTTCAGAATAATTCGTCATTCGCGCACCGAGAGTGTTCATAAATTCTGTCGCCGCATCCATATTAGAGATCTCGAATTCAATTTCCTTTTGCTGATCAATCGCAGCGTCGGGCGGAATATTTTTATACGCCATCGTGATCTTATCTCCCTCGTCGCGAATGCGCACCCACTCCCAAAAATCCCTGCCGAGGTTCTGCAGGTCGAAATTGACCCGTCTCTGTTTATATTCGGGACGCACTAGCCTCGCCCCAACGCTTTTCAATTTTTCCCTGATAGCACCCTTCTGAACGTTGAGGAATGTGGCCTCGTATTCAGTTTTCATTTTGCCACTATATCACTTCAGAAACATACTTGAGTTTCGATACGTCTCCAAAAGCTTCGACGCCTGAATTAGAAATATGCAATCCCGCCCCATCTTTACATGTGTAGATCTCTCGCCCGTGTGTGCGCTGATATTCTGCAAGACGCTCGCGCTCGTCTTGGTCGCCTGTGAAGTGCGGGTGGAACTCAAAGTCGACAAATTCGAATCCCGAAAAGTCAGTCATCCCGACTTCGTTCTCATCGCCAAACTTCGCGAGCTCGATTGATGATGTGCACATGATACTCCCCGCGCTCGCACCAATAAGCACACCACCGTCTGCCAGGTACTGTTCAAGAATTGGTTGGAGTCCACGTTTCCTTGCCGCATCCATGAACGTGAACGTATTCCCTCCCGATAGGTAGATGGCAGAATAAGAAGAAAGCCCGGAGAGCATTTCGTCCGTGAAAGCATTCGAGAGGTCGAAATAATCGACATGTATATCAGGACTGATAGCCGCATAATCGGCGATGGTCGATTGGTAGAATGGTCGGTCACCACTCTGTGGATTCGAAGAAATATATGCGACTGTCGTACCTCGCCTTGCAATCTCTTGTGCTAATGTTTGGCGCAACTCGTCGTCGAGCGGGCTCATCATGCTTAGCAAGAAAATATCTTTGGTCATGAAATCAGAAGGTCGCAAAAATCTTACGTGTGCCCGAATCGATACGGATATGACCGCCATACGGCAATGGGATTTGCGGATTGGTGTGGCCGAAATCGAGATTCTGTATCACAGGGACAGTCGGGTTATACGCACGAACGACTTTCAATATGGTCTCGCGCTGTTCTATGCGATGAGCAACCTGCCACGCGTCATCATGCTCATTTCCGAATTCCCATGACTTAGGTCGACCGACAAGTATCCCTCGCACACGTGCGAGAATGCCACGTTCGCCGAGCGCTCGATAGACCCGAAAGACATAGTCGGCTGATGGCATCTCTTCAGACGTTTCGGTACATAAAATCACATTCTCGAAATCCAAGAGTGAAGGAATTACGATATTGTGACGCAGGAGCTCGTCTATCGATTCGAGACAACCGCCCCAACTGATGCCTTCGGCATTCTCAGTACCATCCCACTGCCAACCATTGTTCGGCAAGAATGTTTCCAGTTTCTCAAGATTCGACGGATCATTCCAATCGAGACCGATGTCGCTATACACAGGACTCGCTTCGAGTTCTCGCTCGCCCGATTCAAAAAGTGCCAACTTGAGATATTTGAGTGTGAAGTCGTCTATCTTCCCTTCCATAGCAAATTGCGTAAATAATGCGCCTCCATAAAAAGATGGTACGTCATGCATCCAAAGAAAATTCGCAAAGTGCGTGTTGTCGCTATAGCCGAAGAACGGTTTCGGATTCTGTGTGAAAGGTTCAGATGGGAGATTCTTTATATAGGTAACCTGATCATTACCGCCTATCGAACTGATGATCCCTTTGATACTTGGATTTTCGAACGCCGCGACAAGGTCAGCGGCTCTTTCTTCACCGGTCGCTCCAATCTTTTTCGTTGCTGGAAATTCTATGGGCTCGAGCTCGAAGATTTCTCGCAAGCGCTTGAGGCCAAGCTCATATACATGAGGAAACCTGCCAGGTGCTGCGAACGAAGGCGAGAGGATTGCAACTCGATCGCCTTTCTCTAATTTCGGAAGTCGGACAATTTCTTTCATTACCGTAAGACTATCATCTCCACAGCGGGTG
>JANLIM010000045.1 GCA_024654145.1 Candidatus Zambryskiibacteriota bacterium
CCGGATGCCTTTGGTAGACTAGCCATAGTTGGTATTGTTATAATGATAATATCCCAGGCATTCGTCAATATCGGCGCCATGCTCGGAGTACTACCGCTCTCGGGCATTACATTGCCGTTTGTCAGCCACGGAGGAACATCACTCTTTATAAGCCTTTTTGAGATAGGCGTTATCCTCTCAATTTCTAAAGCACAGAAAACTTCTTAAATCATGCGCATACTATTTACAGGTGGGGGGACTGGGGGGCATTTCTATCCCATTATTTCCATAGCGGAGGAGCTCAACAAGCTTGCTAAAGAGAAGAGGCTTCTGGAACTTGAGTTATTTTTTATGTCCTCATCGCCTTATAACTCTGGCGTGCTTTTCGAGCACGGAATTATTTACAAAAAGAATAGTGCAGGCAAACTGCGTCGTTCGGGAGGAATTTATTTTATAAGAAATTTTTTCGACCTTTTCAAAACCTTGTGGGGTACCTTGGTTTCCGTAGTTCAAGTCTACAGACTCTATCCTGATGTAGTGTTCGGTAAGGGCGGGTATGCGAGCTTCCCAGCGCTTTTAGCTGCACGCATACTGCGCATACCTGTTGTCATCCATGAGTCTGATACAAGGCCGGGCAAGGTTAATCTCTGGGCAGGGAAGTTTGCACAAAGGATAGCGGTGTCATACAAGGATGCGGCGAAGTATTTCCCAGAAGCTCGGGTGGCTTATACAGGCCAACCAGTGAGAAAGGAGATTGCTATGCCTATTACGAAAGGCGCTCGTGAGTTCCTACATCTTGAAGAAAACGTACCCGTAGTCCTTATCTTAGGAGGCTCACAAGGTGCGCATAAGATTAACGACGCCGTACTTTCTGGACTTAAGACTCTAGTAGCGAAGTACTCTATTATCCACCAAGTGGGTCCGAAGAATCTTTATGAAGCCAAAGCGACTTCAGAAGCAGTGCTTTATGACTCTCCTCACAAAGACCGTTATAAACCATATGATTATCTTAATACTCTGGCTATGCGTATGGCGGCTGGAGTTGCGAGTGTAGTAATATCGCGCGCAGGCTCAACGATCTTTGAGGTGGCTTCCTGGGGAGTACCTTCTATCATTATTCCTATTAATGAAAAGATAAGTCATGACCAGCGCACAAACGCTTTCGCTTATGCAAGAAGCGGCGCTTGTGAAGTGATAGAGGAGGCCAATCTTACTCCGACAATCCTCGCATCAGAAATCGAAAGGTTGGTAACCAACCAAGAAACTAGAAGTAAGATGCAAGCGGCCGCCAAAGCTTTCCATAAACCAGAAGCTGCAAGGCTTGTAGCGGAAGAGATCCTTAAGATCGCTCTAGAACACGAGGTAGAGAAGTAATATAAAAGTGAAGGGCGCATTTCCCTCAGGAAATGCGCCCGTTGAACACTATTTTTCGCCGTCTTCATGAGAGAGAAGTGGGTCCGGATAGAGATCGGTGATTTTCGGCTCCTGCCTTCTTTCACGGATTTCCAGTCCGATCCTGACTCCAATCATGAACATGATGCAGCCAGCAAGCGTACCAGCCACTCCTCCCCATGGGAAAGGAAGCTGCGGAAGAGGCGAGCTCTTTTGAATGTGTACCGCCAACACCACTGCCATGAGGGTGATGGTATACGAACCGAGACTGCGGGGACGATTGTAAAGTGCAACCAGAACCCCCGCAGTAGTCATGACCGCCATCCAAGCGGCAACCCATACGGAAAGAATCAGCATCTCATCACCTCACTTGAAACATTGCCTACTTAACACAATACAACTTATACGCTATGTGTCAAGTAAATAAATGATAAAATATAGAAGAAGCGTAATTATGTTAAAATGGATATATGACACAAGGGAAAATAGTAGTTCGCATACCTCCTTCACCTACAGGAAACCTCCATATCGGAACGGCGCGAACGGCGCTTTTTAATTACTTATTTGCTGCTAAGTATGGTGGGGAAGTGGTTCTGCGTATTGAGGATACAGACAAGGAACGATCAAAAAAAGAATTTGAAGAAAATATCATTGAAAGTTTGAATTGGCTCGGCATCAAATACGATGGGGAAGTGACCCGACAGTCTGAAAGAACAGAAAAATATAAGGAAGCTTTAGGCAAGCTTATCAAAAAGGATGCGGCTTATATTTCCAAAGAAACGTCTAAGAATGATCCAAACGTGGAAGTTTCTGT
>JANLIM010000050.1 GCA_024654145.1 Candidatus Zambryskiibacteriota bacterium
CTTCATCTGGGGGCTCACCCCGAGCACATCCAGCACTGGACAATCCCTTCGTTTTTGAAGTTTGTGAAAATTAGAGGTGTGAAAAGAGTAGCTCTCAAATTCCCAATTCCCTGGACAATGGTAGTCCTTAAGAAGGCTTAGCTTGCCCGACTGGCTAAATCTTCGGCTTTTGTTATAACAACAAACCCTGTCATATTAAGCCTTCTGATTACAGCGGTTTGATTTCTTTCATCATAAATTAATAAAGAAGTCCTTGCTCCACGCTTATACTCTTCTCTCCACTCATCATCACCCTCAAGGCCCATTCCGTAACTTACGCCGCTTTTAAGAGTTCCTTTATGCTGACTTCTTGTTTGAAAGGGCTCTCCCAACTCCTCAAGTTCACGATCCGTTCCCAAGCCGACTATAAATTTTACTAGATGTTTCTCAATCTCATCTATTTTTCCATGGGGAGGGTCAAATCCTAATGCAAAGCTTATAGCTCTTAGACGCAGTGCACGTAAATCTTTTGGTTCGACCTTAATATACGGCTCGCCAAACCAAAATCCTTCGTTGTTGGGCGGGGATCCTTTTCTTTCTCTCATGAGTCTGAGATTATAGCAGATTTCTATTAGTTTGGAGCTTGACAAGGGTTTCAAAATCCGTATAATAGTTCATACATATGTAAAGCTTTCGCCGAAGTTGGGATATGAACCCGCCTCTGGCGGGATTTTTTGTCTTCAGACGAGGTTTACAATTGTAGACAATCCGTCCGAAGAGCGCCCTTCGAGCCGTATTCGAATAGAATGGAACAGGCGAGAAGCAAGCGTAGGAGGATGTCTCTGAAAGCCTTAGATATGAGCTCTTTAAAAAATCAGCACAACTAAAGCCGCACTTTTATCCAAAGGTGCTGCTTAAACAATGAAACACTTTTCTTAAGGAGTATCAGTTTGGTATTCCTCAACTGAGAAGTGGTAGGAAGTCCGACGTTTTTGTCGGACATTAGAGTCAGTCCGATGTCAAGTCGGACAGACTCGTCAATTTTAAGAGTCATTTAGGCCGCACTTTTTAAAAAGTGTCGGCCCAAACTCAAGAAATTTTTTTTGAGAGTTTGATCCTGGCTCAGGATGAACGCTGGCGGCGTGCCTTAGGCATGCAAGTCGAACGGTCCCGACGTAAGTCGGGGCAGTGGCAGACGGGTGAGTAATGCGCAGGAATCTACCCCTAGGAGGGACATAGCCATCCGAAAGGATGGGTAATTTCCCATATCTCGCAAGAGGAAAGCTCTTAACTGGGCACCAAGGGAGGAGCCTGCGTCCTATCAGCTAGTTGGTGGGGTAATGGCCTACCAAGGCAACGACGGGTAGCTGGACTGAGAGGTCGATCAGCCACAACTGCACTGAAACACGGGCAGTACACCTACGGGTGGCAGCAACCGGGAATATTGCGCAATGGACGAAAGTCTGACGCAGCGACGCCGCGTGGAGGATGAAGGCCTATGGGTTGTAAACTCCTTTTGCCAAGCTGTTCACGGCTTGGAGAATAAGCTTCTACAAACTACGTGCCAGAAGTCTCGGTAATACGTAGGAAGCAAGCGTTATCCGGATTCATTGGGCGTAAAGTGTGCGTAGGCGGCTTGATGAGTCTCTTCTTAAATACCAAAGCTTAACTTTGGAATTGGGAGAGATACTATCAAGCTTGAGGATTGGTAGGGATGCTGGAACAGTAAGTGTAGCAGTGAAATGCGTTGATATTTACTGGAACACCAAAGGCGAAGGCAGGCATCTGGGCTCTTCCTGACGTTGAGGCACGAAAGCTGGGGTAGCGAAACAGATTAGATACCTGTGTAGTCCTAGCTGTAAACGATGTCCGCTAGCTGTTCGGTTTTCCGAGCGGTGTAAGCTAACGCGTTAAGCGGACCGCCTGGGGAGTACGGTCGCAAGACTAAAACTCAAAGGAATTGACGGGGACCCGCACAACCGGTGGAGCGTGTGGTTCAATTCGAGACAAAACGAAGAACCTCACCAGGGCTTGACATA
>JANLIM010000051.1 GCA_024654145.1 Candidatus Zambryskiibacteriota bacterium
GCTTCAAGCGTTGGTGCGGATCGATTTTGTTGATGCGCAGAGAAATGTTGATGACGATGAGGGCAGTAGGAGTAGTCGGCTATCAACAGCTTTCGCAACATTTTATAAGAAAAATCTAGAACAGGCAGAAGCGGCTGAGGCTGCGCACTTAGTTATCGATGAGAATAATCAGAAGCTGACGGAACATTATGAGAAGCATTTCCGTGGACTCATGACAGTCATAAAAAGTTTAGGGGTCCCGTCAGTTAATGATAGAGACCTAAAGGTTGTATCGTCTCTTAGTCCGGATATGGCGCTGCAAGGCAATACTGAGCTTCTTTACATTGATAGTAGTCGAGAGCATGAGTTGCCTGAGGCGTACAATGGCCTAGGTTTTAAAAATCTTATATATATGGCCATTCAAATAAGCCATTTTCATTTGCAGTGGATGCGGACCGAAAAAAATAGACCTCTCTGCCAGCTTATATTTATCGAAGAACCAGAAGTACATCTCCATGCACAAGTTCAGCAAACATTTATAACAAATATATGGAAAATCATAGTTAATGCCGCGAAAGACACAGGCGATGAAAATCTTGTTCCTCAATTTCTGGTGACGACACACTCTTCTCATATCTTGGATGCAGTGGATTTTGTCAAGGTACGACACTTTCAACGGTGTCTGCTCGAAGGCGAAGACAGTTGTACAGTTGCAACGCTCAATGCGTCTAAGGTACAAAGTCTACGCGAGTTCGAACCCGAGCCTGTGCGGATCAATGGCAAAGAAATTAATCAGGAAGAAGCGCTCAAATTTCTTAAACAGTATTTAAAGTTAACGCATTGTGATTTGTTCTTTGCCGATGCAGCAATCTTGGTCGAAGGGACTGTGGAGAAGCTTCTTCTTCCGAAGATGATTGAAAAATCTACCCCTAAGCTTTTTACCAAGTACCTTTCAATACTTGAAGTTGGTGGAGCTTACGCACATCGATTTTCTGGACTGCTTAAATTCTTGAAAATTCCATACCTCGTTATCACCGACTTGGATTCGGTCGAAGCAACTGGAATGCACTCGGTATGTCGTGGTGATACGCCTGATGCTCTGACTTCAAATGTTTCGCTTAAAGCTTTTTTTGAAGTTACTAGCGTAAAAGAGTTGCATGCTCTCAAGCCGGAACATAAAATAAATGCTGATCAAAATCGGTTCGTGGTTTTTCAGACTTGTATTCAGGTTGCAGATGGTGACAACCAGTGTCAGATGATTCCACGCACAATCGAAGAGGCATTCGTATTTGACAACTTTGGGCTGCTACGGGGCGGACAACTTAACCTGGGAACCATTATCTCTGAAAATCTGGATGAGGCGTATCAAAATGTTTACGAACGGGTCAAGTCTTCAAGTTTTAAGAAAACGAACTTTGCTTTAAATGCTCTATCTAGTCCAGAAGAATGGTGTACACCAACGTACATCGCAGAGGGACTGAAGTGGCTGGAAACGCGTTTAGATAGCGACTCAAATTAGATGAGTCGGCCAGAGAACTAATTATGTCAGAGCTGATACCGACAAAAGCAGACGCTGAAGTTGCTGAATGTCTGACTGCAAAACGTAGTTTCGCTATGATCGCTGGTGCTGGTTCAGGGAAGACAACCTCCCTTATTACCGCACTTGAGAACATAAGAAATGAATATGCAGCGGATTTCCGTAAGAATTCACAGCGTGTTGCGTGCATTACATACACTAATCGAGCAGTCGGGGTGATTACAACTAGGTTGGGACACGATGATCTCTACCTAGTATCTACTCTTCACAGCTTCCTTTGGGATGAGATCAAAAGGTTCTCTCGCGATATCAAAGAAGCGATTCGAGAACACCGAATTCCGCAGCTAATAGAAAATGCGCGAAAGAAAGATAATGGGGGTAATAGCAAGGAAGCGCTCAAGGCGCGTGCGCGAATTGCTTCTTATGAGGAGGAATTAACGAAACTTGATTACGTACGTGACTTCAAATACAACGATTCCGCTTTCAGTGAGTACTCTAATGGCCTCCTAAGCCACGACGATGTTATTGAGGTGGCTGGCTATCTGCTCGCATCCAAGGCGGTCTTTCGAAAAGCATTGGGCTTTCGCTATCCTTTCATTTTTGTTGATGAAGCGCAGGATACGTTTCAAAATATCATGGCTGGCTTAAACCTCGTTGGAAGCGGGGACGGATTGCCTGTCATTGGGTACTTTGGTGATCCGTGGCAGCAAATTTATGAAAATAGAGCTGGTAATTTTGAGCCCCCCCCACAAGGAAAAAAGATTACCAAGACTGAAAATTTCCGATGTTCTGAAAGTGTCATAGCGTTCTTGAACGCGTTTAGGGGTGACGTGAAACAGGTTGCGGCTGGTAGCAACAAAGGGAAGCAGGGAAGCGTTCTGCTCACTTTAGTTAAAGCCGAAGAACCAGAAGCACCGAGAAAGCGATACTCTGAAGAGCAGGTGGAGCGCGCGCTCCAACGCTTCGATACGGAGCTGGACAACTGGGGCTGGGCTGGTCGTGATGACATTATCAAGCTATTTCTGGTTCGCCAGATGATCGCGAGAAGGCTCGGGTTTTTCGAGCTGAACAAACTGTTTACAGGCAACTACGCATCGTCCCGCGCTCAGGATGATTATGAGACAGGCAATCACTTCCTTCTAAAACCCTTCCTTAGCAGTATTTGGCCACTTGTGTCGGCGAATAAGTCTGAAAATAGCCGGGCTGTAATTGACTTGCTGCTGAGTAACAGTCCTACGTTTGAAGTGCGTGGTAGAAACAGTGAGAGATCGCTCCGTGAAATGGTGAAACTCTCTAACACGCTTTTGTCTGGGCTCACTGAGCAATGGGATTCTGGAACTGTAAGAGACGTTTTGAATTACTGCTCTAAAAATTCATTAGTTCGGTTTTCGGATCGGTTGGTCGAACATTTGGCCAGAGATCCACGAGTTGAAGAGTATGACGCAGATACCCATGGTGAGGAGAAGGGTGATTGGCTGTGTGATCAGTTCTTTGGGATGGGCACGGCTGAATTACAAGCTTACTGTGACTTCATTCAAGAAAACACCGCGTACAGCACGCAGCATGGGGTAAAAGGTGAACAATATCCCAACGTCCTAGTAGTCTTTGACGATGTCGAGGCTGCCTGGAACCGCTATAGTTTCACAAAAATGCTAGCTCCAAACACATCTGGTGAGCCTACGCAGGGGCAGCTTGAGCTGAGTCAAAAATTAGCTTACGTCTGTTTTTCGCGTGCCGAAGAAAACTTGATGATTTTACTATTTACGTTAGATCCTAAAGGAGCAAAAAAAGAACTGGTTGGACGTAAACTTCTTTCAGAAGAGCAGGTAAAAATTGCTGAATAAGGGGCAAATCTCTAACAAGCGGCTGAAGACACACTGGCAAATCCGCTACACTCCTTTGCCAACAGTTCAGCCTTAGCCTTACAATTTTACTACCAATAATACTCGTTTCTTATCCTTTCGTAATGTTGTGGACTTGGAGGTGTACTCAATAAAAAGCCACTGATCAAAGTGAACGCCCGATTTATGCCGAAACCCAGAGGACTTACAATGAAGCCTGAAGAGTGTACCTGCAAGTATCTTACTAAGATCAAAATGACGGAAGAATGGCGAGGACAAGGCGCGGCTTTGAGCAAGACTCAGCCCGACCGCTACGGATATGCGTGTGGGCACCCTGGGAAGAGGAGGCGCGTGAAGAGACCGTGCTTGCCGCTAAGCGATCTGCCATGTCCGATAACACTGAGTTTGGAGTCCTTTCCAGAGTGACAAATAACCTATAGGATTGTGTAGCTCTACGAGCTATTAAAAATGGAGGTGCTTAAAATGTTTGATATTAAAAATAATGACGAACTTTATAAGAAATTTATTCTGCGATAAAATATGCGGAAACTTTTATTAGGGTTAATAGTTGCATTCATTTTAGGCTCAGTCTCCTTAGCCGGGCAGATTCCTGCCACCGGCACCATGGATGTTTATTTTTCACCTCGTGGAGGTGCTACACAGGGTATAATAACTGAAATAAATAATGCCAAATCTGAGATATTGGTTCAGGCTTATTCATTCACCAGCGCGCCTATTGCAAAAGCGCTTGTGGAGGCTAAGAAGCGTGGGATAAGGATAGAGGCTGTCCTGGATAAGAGCCAGCGCAGTGAAAAGTATTCATCAGCGGACTTCATTGCACATGCGAGTATCCCCACCTATATCGACGACAAACATGCAATTGCGCACAATAAGATAATCATCAT
>JANLIM010000031.1 GCA_024654145.1 Candidatus Zambryskiibacteriota bacterium
CCACCTCCTCCACCAGCTACCACGTTTATTACAACAAAATCGCTTTCACTATTAACTCCATCTGTACAATCCAAAGTCAAAGTCGTTGGATTGCCGATTGATGGATACCAAGGGTGGTCTGCAGGGATTGGGCCACCGTTACCGTTGAGATCTACACCTGATTCTCCTCCTGGCGCTGTAAGTTGGCAGGCTGTAGCACTGGAAGAAGTCCAACTGTATACCCAAGAATCACCCTGTGTGATGGTGACAGGTCCATTTGAGCCGTTTGCTTTAATGTCTGCATCAATAGAAGAGCCTCCACCTCCTCCACCAGCTACCACGTTTATTACAACAAAATCGCTTTCACTATTAACTCCATCTGTACAATCCAAAGTCAAAGTAGTTGGATTGCCGACAGATGGATACCAAGGGTGATCTGAGGGAATAGGTCCACCGTTACCATTCAAATCAATGCCTGATTCGCCTCCCGGATCAGTAAGCTGACAAGCGGTTGCATTGTTAGTTGTCCAACTATATGAGAAAGAATCACCATCATTTATAGTAACTGTACCGTCCTGGCCGTTAGCTTTGATATCAACTGTAGGGGCGGCAAAAACTGCATCTAAAGGAGTTCCGGCCAATAGCACTGCAAGAGCCAGGTAAAAGGCTCCCATACGGATAGCTATTCGTTTTTGTAAAATATATTTCATATCTCTCGCTCAACAGTGACACAAACTACTGATTATTTTAAAATTGTCAATAGTTTGTGTTTTTTCAGCCTTTCTGAAAAAGCCTTTGTACACAACGTTTTATAGACTTTTGTCCTTTATACTTTTGATTGTCCCTGATAAAGGACAGAACTACCGTAGAAACTATAAGGGACAAGACTGTTTGGAACACTGCCAGAAACTCCACTATTGCGAGCGCATGTCTGTAATTCTTGTCCTTTACACGTATCGCTTTTACGCTAGCCCTAGCGTGGTATTATTAAAAGACGCATGAAAGATAAGTTTCTTAAGCCATATAATCCAGGTGAGACCGAGTCTCGCATCTACAAATTCTGGGAAGAGAGTGGGTACTTTAACCCTGACAATCTGCCAGAGGCAGATTCTCGTAAGCCTTTTACTATCGTAATGCCACCTCCTAACGCTAACGGGGATCTTCATGCTGGCCACGCCCTCTTTATTACTCTTGAGGACATTATGACTCGTTACAAAAGAATGGCAGGCTATAGAGCTCTGTGGCTTCCTGGAGCAGACCACGCTGGTTTTGAAACTCAAGTCGTTTACGAAAAGAAGTTAGAAAAGGAAGGGCGCTCACGCTTCGGTATGGATCCACAGGAACTCTACAAAGAAATTTTAGCCTTTACTCTTGAAAATAAAAAAAATATGGAGGCACAGGTTCGCTCACTAGGCGCATCCTGTGACTGGTCGAGAGAGAAGTTCACTTTAGATCCAGATGTAGTAAAGAAAACTCAAGAAACTTTTATAAAGATGTTTAACGATGGTCTTGCTTATCGCGGCAGCCGGGCTATCAACTGGTGCCCAAAACATCAGACTTCCCTTTCAGAAGTTGAGACAGAATCCTCCGAAGAATCTACTCCTTTCTATTATTTCAAATACGGTCCGTTTGAAATCGGTACCGTTCGTCCAGAAACAAAGTTTGGCGACAAATATGTAGTCATGCACCCCGAAGACGAAAGGTACAAATCCTACACACATGGTCAAGAGCTTGAGGTTGAATGGATCAACGGCCCCATTACAGCCACAGTGATTAAGGACGAGGCGATTGATATGGAATTCGGAACAGGAGTGATGACTATCACCCCGTGGCATTCACAGGTTGATTTTGAGATAGCAGAGCGTCACAAACTCGACTTCGAACAGATTATAGACTGGCGTGGCAAGCTTTTACCAATCGCTGGAGAGTTCGCGGGAATGAATATCAAAGACGTAAGACAAAAAATAGTTGAGAAACTCAAAGAGAAAGGTCTACTTGTGAGAGTAGACGAGAGCTATAAAAACGTAGTAAAGCACTGTTATAAATGTTTAAGCGCTATTGAACCACAAATCAAAGCCCAATGGTTTGTAAAAATGGAGCCTTTGGCCAAAAGAGCTCTTGAAGCCGTAGAGCAGAAGGAGGTCAGATTTATCCCGGACAATTACGAGAAAATATTCCGTTATTGGATGGAAAACGCAATTGACTGGAATATTTCAAGACAAATAGTCTGGGGCATTCCTATCCCAGCCTGGTTTAAGGGAGATGAGATACAAGTAAGTATTGATAAGCCTGAAGGAGAAGGCTGGGTAAAAGACAATGATACTTTCGACACTTGGTTTTCAAGCGGCCAGTGGCCTCTCTTTATGACAGACTACCCCGACGGCAAAGATTATCCGATCTACTACCCTACCGATGTCATGGAAACTGGGCACGACCTTATATTCAAATGGGTGCCGCGCATGATCATGTTCGGGCTCTATCTCTCAAATAAAACCCCTTTCCATACAGTTTACCTTCATGGGCTTGTTAATGACGCTCAAGGTAAAAAGATGAGTAAATCCAAAGATAATGTTATAAATCCTCTTACTCTGACCGAAAAGTACGGCACTGACGCTCTACGCATGACATTAATAGTGGGTAACACGCCAGGAACTGATCTCGCGCTTCGCGAAGATAAGGTCAAAGGTTACAAGAACTTCGCTAATAAAATCTGGAATATCACTCGTTTTGTTTTATCTCAAAAACACACTGGCGAAGTTAAAGATAAATTAGTAGACGAATTCAAGGCGCTAGCAGAGGACGTGACCAAAGATATGGACAACTATTTCTTCCATACTGCGGCTGAAAAGATCTATCACTACATCTGGCACCGACTGGCGGACGAGATTATTGAGGAGAGTAAAAAGGACCCATCCATACTGCCTACTACTTACTACCTACTACAAAACTCTCTCAAACTTCTCCACCCATTCATGCCTTTTGTTACCGAGGAGATTTGGCAAGAGCTTCGGGAAGCTGACAGCTTAAAGCTACCAGCTAATAGCTTACTTATGATTGAAAAGTGGTTTACCCCGAGCAAGGTCGAGGGGCCAATTCACAATGATTAACTTTGAGACAATTTTATACTCTCTCCTCGGCGGCATTCTACCGGCATTACTCTGGCTGTGGTTCTGGCTTCACGAAGACAAAAAGCACCCTGAACCAAGAAGTCTTGTTGCAAAAACCTTTCTTCTTGGTATGCTCTCCGTCCTCTTGGTCCTCCCGTTTCAGAAAGGGATAGAAATTCTTTTACCTGGTATGATTCTCCCTGCCATTTTTCTTTGGGCTTTGTTTGAAGAAGTCTTCAAACTGGGTGCAGGCTACTTCGGTGGCCTTCACTCAAGAGAAGACAACGAACCTATGGATCCTATCATCTATATGATTACTGCCGCACTCGGTTTTGTCGCACTTGAGAACACTCTTTTCCTCCTGGGACCCATAATCGGCGCCGACTTCGTGGGGAGCTTTGTCACGGGTAATCTTCGTTTTGTTGGAGCGAGTCTACTCCACGTGGTCTCCTCCGGATTCATCGGTGTGGCGCTCGCCTTCACCTTCTACAAGCCAAAAGAGGTGAGGAGGAAATGGCTCCTGTCGGCATTGGTCACTGCAATCGTCTTCCATACCGGGTTTAACATGTCTATACTCAAACTTGATGGCATCGGGACAATAATCTCTTTTCTCGGAGTCTGGTTGGGAGTAATCTTCATCATCTGGGCATTCGAAAGAACGAAGTTGATTGCACCGCGTAGATTATAGAGTATAATTATTTGTATCATGACAAAAAGAAGCTTTTTTGAAAAACTGACAGGTGCCGTCCGACTCGAGGAATCAGAAGAAGTAGAATCCTCTTCTATTTCTGATAAATTTGAGGAATCCAGGCCCACTATTTTTGAAGAGCCAGAGGAAGCCCAGCTCACTGTAGATGTTTTCAATACTCCGACAGAAATTGTTATTAAAACCATGGTAGCCGGCGTCAAACCAGACGATCTTGATGTCTCCATAACCCGCGACTCGGTCACTATCCGCGGAGAACGGGCGGAAGACCGCACTGTTTCTGGCGACGAATACATTCACCAAGAGCTCTACTGGGGTACTTTTTCAAGAACTATAAATCTACCCGAAGAGATTGATGTTGATGGTGCTGAAGCCGCTGAAAAATACGGCATGCTTATTCTCCACCTACCAAAACTCGACAAAAACCGCCAAACCAGACTCAAAGTCAAAGCCAACTAACATTGTGCCACTGGTAGGAATCGAACCTACATTTAGGGTTTAGGAAACCCTCGTCCTATCCATTGAACGACAGCGGCAAGTGAGGAACGTCGAGAATATTGTTTCCGAACGCAGTCTCTGAAGTCTAAGTTATATTGTCTGAACAATGTGCAATATAACATAAAAATAGTATAATTTTCACTAATGGATCCTGAAGATAAAAGACTTCTAGAGCGCACTTACAAACTCTCAGAGGACAATAGCCGGGTGCTTAAAAAACTTGAACGCCGTTTCAAATGGGCTTTTATCTGGGGCGTGATCAAAGTAGCTATTATTATAGTGCCGCTCGTTTTGGGTTACCTATTCCTCAGACCTCATCTTGATGAGGCTGCGGGACAATTCCAAGAAATCAAGGAAGTTTTTGAGGATTATCGCAGCTTGCCGTTTTAGGCACATTGATTGCAAAAACCTTTATTTTTAGTAAAATAATCGAGTAAAATAAAGCCAAAATGCCGAGGTAGCTCAGTTGGCAGAGCGCTTCCCTGAAGAGGAAGATGTCGCCAGTTCGACTCTGGCCCTCGGCACACTTCGACTCGCTCGCGACTTACTAGGTCTCGACTTACTAGGTCTTGCCTAGTAAGTTAGTCTGTTCTTACTTCCCTGTAACTTTACACTTACTAGGCAAGACCTAGTAACTCTCCTTATAGCTTAGCCATTCCAATATTTCATTTTGGAAGCTTCCAATTGAGGGGAAATATTTAGGGTAAGGGCTCCTATCAATAATCTGATTCTGCTTTCTCTTCGTACCGAGATACTCGAGGTAACTTGAATGCGCGTACTTCCCCAAGTATTCCATTGCAGATTTCTTATTACTGATTCCAACCTCTTTCCAATTGCTCTGTATAAGTTTTATCGGATTTAAATGAATGTAAGAAAAGATATACTTCAGGTATCGGTCGTCAGACAAGTGCTGGGACTTAAATTTGCCTTCAAAAAGACCGCCGGTTCTTTTATATTTATTGTTGTAATACATAGCATACGCAGTAGAGAGCTTTTGCATAAATTTGCTTATACCGCCCTCTTCACTTTCAGAAATGAGAATATGAAAGTGGTTTGGCATCAGACAATAGGCACCGATTGAGACTAATGTCTTTCCTCTATCCCAAAGATAAGGGTCCTTGGCCGAGATAGCGTCGACCAAAGACATTTTAAAATAGTTTTCTGAATTACAAGTGTAAAGCAAAGCAATAAAGCGCCGGTAATCTTCCTCGTCATGGAAAATCTTCTGTTTGCTATTGCCGCGGTTGTAGAGGTGATAGTATTCACCACCCACAAACGGAGTCTTACGTATAGACATACATTAATTCTAGCTTACTAGGTCTTGCCTGGAAATCCTCCTATGCCGGAGTTCCTAGAATCTTCGCGATAACAGGCTTATTGAAGCCGATGATGAGATCTTTGTCGTCTATCACGATGACAGGCACGCCCATCTGTCCGCTTTTCTCCATCATCTCTGCCCGTTTCTCAGTATCTGTGCCGACATTATAGTCAGTAAATTCCACACCATTTTCCTTAAAATAATCCTTGGCCATATGGCAAAAATGGCAGCTTTCCGTCGAATAAATCTCTACTTTTTTATTAGTCATAAAACGAATTATACGAATATTATGCGAATGACACAAATCTAATTCAATTAGTAGTATTCGAATTTCTTGAAAATATTCGCATTAGCTTCTCCCACCACTCTTTGAATCTCTCAGAAGCACTCTTTTCAGTAGTAGTGGCCTTTGGTCTGTCATCTACTATGATAGCCACGTATTCACCCTCCCGAGTGACACTGAACTTGTCCCTAATTTCCTCCACAATACCCTCTGGCGTCTCTAGTCTCGCTATTTCCGAATTAAGCTCCGCCTCTCTTGACTCCAGAGCTTCCGACTGGGCTTCAAGTTCCTCTACTTTGTTAGCACTCGCACGCTCTTTGAGCATTACCCCAACCGCTCCTCTAACTAAAAAGAAGCAAATTACAGCCATGACTATAAGTGATGGGTAGGAATAGAGAATCCTCTTCACCCTCTGTCTTCTTTGCAACTCCTTCATATTTGAGTATTATAGTACAAATGATATTCGACAGAAGGCACAAGAACAAAGTAAAGGCTATATGGACGATTCTCGCCGTCCTTTTAGCTATCAGCATGGTGCTCCTCTACGCACCCTTATTTTAGAGTTCCAATCTACGAATCTATACTAATCAACGAATTTCTGCGAATTATTCGTTGCCATTTGTAGAATTCGCATGATTTGTAGATTCGCACTTTAATCTCATCGGATCATCTTTAAGAAAACATCTTGAGGAATGTTGACCTTCCCTCTTTCTTTCATCTTCTTTTTACCTTTCTTCTGTTTCTCTCTTAGCTTCATTTTCCTGGTAATGTCTCCTCCATACATGTGTTGAGTTACATCTTTTTTCATACCAGAAACACTCCTTGATGCAATAATACGGCCGAGTGCTCGTGCTTGAATCTTCATGCTAAACATTTGCCTCGGCAATATTTCGTGAAGTTTATCAACAGAAGTCTCTGCCTCCATTTCAACCTGTCTTTTAGAAATAACTTTTGCAAAAGCAAGGACAGGTTCATCGGCGACTAGTATATCGAGTCTTGTAACATCTGCATCTCTTTCTCCTGCAACAGTATAAGAGATGGACCCAAATCCAGAGGTAACACTTTTAAGCTTGTCAAAAAAGCCTCTCATCAATTCTCTAAGTGGCATCTGGAACTTCATTGCTGTTCTGGTATCACCGAAGCTTTCTGTTTCCCCTAGTTCAGCCTCATGTTCATACAAGAGCTGGATGACAGCACTAATATACTTCGGCGGGACAATCACGGTTGCATCCACCCACGGCTCCCTGACTCTCTCAACAAGGTGATCTTCAGGGAAATTGGACGGTGAATAGATGGTCTCCATCTTGACTTGCCCTGAGCTTGTCGAAGGGGTCTTATAGGTCACATTGTACGTCACGCTTGGAAGAGTGATAACTAGTGGCAGGTTAAACTCGCGCCTCAATCGCTCAGTAATAATTTCAAGGTGAAGCATGCCGAGGAATCCGCAGCGAAATCCTCGTCCCAACACACCCGATGATTCCTCTTCAAAGGAAAAAGCAGAGTCAGAAAGTCTTAGTCTAGAGAGTGCTTGTTTAAGAGTGGTAAAGTGGTCTTGATTCTCAGGGTAAACGGATGCCCAGACCACCGGCCTTGCTACCTCATAGCCGGGGAAAGCGCTGGAAGTATCATTTGTAGCTGACACCGTGTCTCCGACGGAGGCGATGCCCGGCTCTTTGATACCTGTTACGATGTAGCCAATCTCTCCGGCCTTTAAGCTCTCTGTCTGCTTCTCTTCAGGTGCAAATATTCCTGTCTCAAGTGCTTGGAACTCCTTGCCAGCCACTTTGAACTTAAGCCTATCGCCCTTTTTAACTTCTCCCGAGAAAACTCTCACGAACACAATCACACCCTTGTGGCTTGAATATTTGAAGTCAAAAATAAGTGAACGAAAAGTGTTATTGAAACCTGTTTCAGTTTTGGGAGGTGGTACACGTTTGATCAGTTCTTCAAGAAGTTCTGCCACTCCGGCACCAGTTTTACCCGAAACTTGGAGAATTTCACTTCTATCTACTCCAAGAAGGTTCTCAATCTCTTCAGAAATTTCATCAGCGCGCGCTAGAGGTGAGTCAATTTTGGAAAGCACTGGTATAATCGTGAGCCCGGCAGCTTGTGCCATACCTAGGGTTGTGAGTGTTTGCGCCTGCACCCCCTGAGTCGCATCGACTAAAAGAATAGACCCCTCCACAGCTCGCAGCGCTCGTGACACTTCGTATGAGAAATCGATGTGTCCGGGAGTATCAATCAAATTCAAAACAAATTCTTGTTTTGAATTTGCAAACTCTAAATCCGAAGCACTAAATCCTAAACTTTTGGAATTTTGGATTTGTGATTTATTTAGGATTTCGGATTTAGGATTTAGGATTTGCGGATGATATATCATCCGTACCGGTTGCATCTTGATGGTAATTCCACGTTCTCGCTCAAGGTCCATAGTGTCTAGCACCTGCTCGCGCATAGCCCGCTTCTCAATAGTGCCAGTTAACTCAAGCATGCGATCCGCTAAGGTGGACTTGCCGTGGTCTATATGAGCGATAATGCTGAAGTTGCGGATATTCTGCATGTTCCAATATACGAATAGTATGCCAATTTACAAATGTACGCCAATCTACGAATTATCGTCTCCAATTCGAAGGATGCGTTTTGGACGCAGATACTTATCACTGAAGTTTATAAGAATTCCCAACTTAATTCTAGAACGCTGGAGGTAATTCTGTGTTTGGTTAAATTGCGCCCTACCTATAACACGGACTGTTTTCAATTCCAGTAGAATTTCTTCACTTTCTCCAACAATAAAATCAGCTATATTGCCAGAATCTCCCATTATCAGTTCTCGCTTATATTTTATATTCTCATTCTTAAACTTTTCTTCCAGCAAGTCTGCATATTGCTTCTCTCGGGCAAACTGACCTAATTCGTTGTGAACTTCGAAAGCGAGCCCTACTATTTTGTATGACAACTCCGGATAAAGGACTTTAGTATCTTTATTATTCGTTTCCATTTGTAGTATTCGCGCCATTCGTTGATTGGCACTCTAAACGATTTCAGGATCTGTAGCAATAACCTTTGTCTTCCAGAACTTGCTCTTCAGCACCTGCCAGATGTCGCTCACTTCTTTATTATCAAGTGCTATAAATGTCATCACTCCTACCACTATCGCAAATATTCCTGCAGTAAAGCCTTGGAAGAAGAGCCCAAGGAGCCTTTCGTTATGGAAAGCGGGTTCGAGATAGTTCAGCGCTGCATAAGCCGCGGCACCCATAATCACCGAGACTCCAAAAGTTTGGAAAAGTGTCCTCATCACCTGACGCGAGAAGCCTTTGAATTCCCTTTCGAACGACACCCATAAGATAATAACGTTTAGTATAGTACCAAGAGTAAAGGCCAAAGGAAGCATGAGCACTACTGTATTCGGGATGTCCTCGACCTTCAATAATACACTTACGAAATAAGGGAAAATTTCCGAAGCGTAAAATAACTTAACAAGTCCGTAAGCTGTGGCGAAAAGGAAGATGGTTGAGAAAAGATTAATCACAAAAGGCTTCCTGGTATATCCGGCGGAGTAAAACCCTCTCATAAATAACAGGAGTAAGCTCTGGAATACAGACGACAAAACAAACAATGCTAAAGCCGCCGCTGTCAGGCGTGTATCATCCCAGTTAAACATACCTGTGCCAAGAACGACTCGCACCACTTGAGCACGTAAAACTATGAGAAGTGCAGTGAGAGGCAAAGACCAAAAGATGATAAACCGGGTCGTAAGCACCATCTGGTCTACAAAAGCGACCAGATTCTTCTCTTGGAAACGGCGAGTCAGTGTCGGGAAGGCAGCCAGCGAGTACGATATACCAATGAGAGTAAGGGGAACAGATTGCAAGTTGATAGAAAAGGTGAGTACTGAGATAGACCCTGCACTCATAAGCGATGCAAACGACGTGAGAAAAAGAAGAGTGATAGAACTCATGGCCAAAGTTAACGTCCTTGGCAATGAAATCTTTATCACTCGTAAAACAAGATTCCAGTCGAATGGACGTGCTTGCCCGCCAAAGCCTAGGCGAAGGCGGGGGAAGAGCCCTGCCTTCACAACAAAAGGCACTTGGACAAGCGCGTGGAGTAGCGCACCCAATATCACTCCGATAGCCACTCCTCGAATACCCATCTCCTCTGCCAGGAAGACAATGCCAAGAATAATACCCGCATTGTAGAGAAGCGGCGCAAGAGCATAGATAGTGAAGCGATTATAAGCCTGGGTCAAAGAACCGAAGAGGTTCGAGAAGCCTAGAATTATAGGCGAGAGCAAAAGAAGTCTAGAAATTCCCATAACTTGAGCAAGCACCTCTGGAGAAAAGCCTTTAAACAAAAGGCCGGTAACAAAAGGCATAAGAACCCAAGCCAGTATAGAAGCCACCAAGATAAGCACGCCAAAAAAAGAAAACACTCCATCGACAAACTCCCTAAGCTTCTCCCTGCTCTCGCCGTCTTTCTCGATAATAAAAGGAATGAGAACAGATAGAGACACTACTGACGCCGCAGTTACGAATATGAAATCCGGTATGCGGAAAGCGGCGTAGTAAATGTCCAACTCAAGCCCAGCGCCGAAGATGTGAGCGAGTAATCTATCACGGAGAAAAGCCAAAACCTGTGAGAGAAAGGTGAAGAAACCAAGCAAAAGCGCTGCCTGGTTTAAAGTGTTTGTCTCCTGGTAGAAAAACCCTAGGATCCTTTTCACCATAAATTATTATTGTGTTCCTGCTTGAGTGTTGTCTTCTGGACTTGGTGGGACGGGCACTCTGCCTGCACGAAGCTCAGTGAGAGCGGCTTCTACTTCTGTATTACCTGGATTAGATACGAGGAGGGATTCGAATTCACTAATCGCACCTTCCATATCACCGAGTTGTGCTAGTACAAAACCTTTGTAGTACTTAGCATTTGCATAGTCTGGAGAAAGCACAAGAGCTTGGTTCAAATCATCAAGCGATTCCTCGAAGTTTCTTGCAGAATATTTAAGAAGACCAAGCTCAAAGTGAATGCCGGGATTCTCGGGCACTAGCACTGCAAGATTTTCTGCAGAAGAGATAGCAGCAGCGGTATTCCCTGCCTGGATCTCAAGCTGGGCGAGCATCTGGTAGGCATCAGCGTAGTCTTGTTTAAGCGCAATTGAGTTTCTAATGTAAGTTCGGGCTCTATCAATGTCTTCGTTTGCGATCTCGAGTTGAGCCATAAGAAGAGGGAGCTCGGGATTATTTGGATTTCTCTTTATC
Organism: Candidatus Zambryskiibacteriota bacterium; assembly: GCA_024654145.1. GTDB lineage: Bacteria > Patescibacteriota > Minisyncoccia > Phycocordibacterales > Zambryskibacteraceae > UBA5004. The sequence goes on from JANLIM010000031.1 coordinate 11,150, forward strand.
GCTTCGTTATAGGCGAAGGCTGCATTTTCGTAAGCTCCTTCAACAGAAAGAGGTGCCGGGACCATGGCGGTGTATATATTTCCTAAAGCAACCCAATTTTCGAATCCTGCTGGGTTTGTAGAAACAGCAAGACGAGCTGCTTCGATACTTCTCGCTAGAGATTGGTCGAAGATTTCCCTGTTCTCTTCAGGCGTACCGGTGGCTGAGTTGGCTGCCATTTGTGCACGGGTAAAGTTAAGTCGTGAGAGAGCAACAAAATACACATCGGTTGGAGAAGTATTTATTGCATCAATAAGTGATGCTTCGACGTCAGAGAGTGGAGTGCCTTCAACATTTGAGAGAGTCAACGCAAGGTTAAAGTGATAAGCAGAAATCGCCTTCTCTGCTCCGGTCCAGCCTATAGAAAGACTGCCGACAACAAGCATGAGAACGGCAAGAATAGCCGCAAGGCGAGTCTGCGAGTTTCTTCTCAAATCAATATCGTATGCAGAGACAATACCCGCTTGCACTAGGTTTGCTAAGAAGATTCCAGTAAAGATAAAGGCCAAGATAAGCATCGAAGCTGATGGCGCATACATGAAGCTTGCCGCCCATAGGAATAGGGTTCCCACAAGAGTAAAGACTAGAGTGAATCTCTCCCCTCTAAGTTCAGGCACACTGGAGAGCGCTTTCACCATAAGTACCGCGAGAAAAGCAAAGAACACTAGCCACAAAGCTGATCCGAGAATACCGGTTGTCGCAATCTGAGTTGGGATAAATCCTGCGCCAAATGGGAACGATGCTGACCAGAAAGGAGTAGCGTTTATTTCAGCAGGCCTATAGACAAGCCAGTCCTGACCGAAAGTGTTGGGACCAGAGCCAAGTAGCCCTGCTTGTGAAAGCACCGCCTTGGAAACTCCGAGAGTTGCGGAGAAAGATGGCCTTACTTCAGTATTGTTTACTCCGAATGCACCTGAGACCACACTACCCAAACGTGTCTCTTCTCCCACCATTGGATTAATGATAAAGAGAAGAGAAACTAGTCCAAGAATAACCGGCAAGATTATTTGTGTTCGGTTTTTGGCCGGATGTTGGTCGTCGGTTACAGATTCAATTTTCCTGAAGTAGAAAAAGAGTGCGATGGAAGCAATAAGGGTAAAGATAAACGCTGTCTGGAAGTTGATCACCACCATAAGCGCGAGTGAAAGCGCAAAGACTGAATAGACGAGCACTCTAATAGCGCCTTTCATCGGAAGCATGCCCAGAGCAAGTATGGAGAAGACAGAGAGAAGTCCGAAGGCAACACCTAGGTCGGTCCATGTGCCCAAAGGATTTCCCATCACACCAAAGAAGTTACCCATGCTAAGTGCGTCCCCTCCGATGAGAATCTTTACAGCAGAAAACAGTGCAAGAATTGTGACGGACAAAAAGAATGCCGCAATCGCCCGCAGAGTGCGCGATGTGTCAGTAAATACGATCGATGCAAGGAGGAGAAGCACGGAACCAATCAGTACAAATCCGAAAGTGCCGGCTTCAAAACCATAGCCGAAAAGAGAAAGTGACGACGGTGTGGCGAGAATGGCTGAGAGAAAATAAACGACAGGTAAAAGCGCTGTAGCCCAAACAAGAGGATGCTTTGGCAACATCACCCTTCCCTGTCTCCACAACTCAAACATGTATGCCAAAAGTGCGAGTACCGCTCCGAGAACAAAAAGAACTGCCTTCGACATATTAAGGGAAAGTAGCGCCCCGGGAATAAAGAAAATCGGGGTAAGAAAGATAAGCGCGAGGATAATGGTGGAGCTGAATTTGTGGTTTTGAATCATAATATTCGCATACCTTATTCGTAAGGGTATTTACTTGTTAATACCCTAATTTTAGCATATAATGGCTCTGGTGTCGGGTAGTTTCTGTGGGTAGCCTACGTTAAAACTATGGCTTACCTACAGAGGAAAGTCCGAACACTCATCCCGCTTCATTTCTCTCGAGACAATGGTGCGGGAAAAGGTAGCAGGTAACGCCTGTCGTCCGTAAGGATAGAGATGCGAACAGAAACGATCCGGTTAAGTCCGGCTGAAACGGTCCGCCTTTGCGTAAAGCTTCGGCGAGACGAGCAAAATTCTTACCTGAGTGCAAGGCCGTACTCCGGCGCGCAGCGCCGGGAAACTCTAAACTCTAAGCACTAAACTCTAAAGAATTCTTTAGGATTTAGAAATTAGGATTTAGGATTTTCCGATGCTGTGCATCGGTTTGTGCCGCTATAACCTCGCCATAGCTTTTAGCGAAGGCGGGTAGATCCCGACGGTGACGTCGGGACCAGATAAATAACTATCGTAAGTCTCCTTCGCTTTAAAAAGCTTCGGCGACTAATACAGAATTCGGCTTATAGACACCCAAAGATCCGTCGCTCTCGAGCGACGGATCTTTGTATTTGTCCGCCCCCCATCAATCAACCAACTAATCTACGATTTTTTTCTATTCGCATTCTGACAAAAAACGCTTTTTCTCTATGCCAGCCATTTTCAATACGCTTCCCATTGTTCCTCGAGCTAGTTCTTCATGCAGTGGCACGATAGTCACATGCCCTTCTCCCATTAACTTCACATGACTGCCCTTCTGTGACACAACCTTAAAATCAAACTTCTTTATTAAAATTTCTATAACAAAATCACCTGAGAAGGTTTTTCTAGGCTTGGACATGCTCCACTTCAAAAATAGTTATGAGTGATGGCCTCTTAGGCAAATTCTCAAGTTGCGCATCCTCTAGATACAACTCCACCGCCTCCTTTATGTTTGCTTGCGCCTCTTCAATAGTCTTGCCTTGGCTAGCAACACCAAGTTCCACGCAGTGCGCTACATACCATTTTCCTTCCTTATTTATAGTGGTAGTAAAAATATACTTCATCCTCTTATTATACCATATAACGTCTGCTTTTCCACTTCCCTTCCTGACTGCTATTGCGCTGGTTCAGTGGTGTCGGTTGTAGTTGGCTCGGTGGTTGTCGAAGACTCCGAAGGAGTCGTAGATCCTGAGCTTGCTTGCGGTGAGGCTTCTTGTTCTGAGCTTGTCGAAGTAGTCGAATCCGTGGATGATGTTGATTCAGGTATTGACTTCCCCATTGATTCGTCTATACTGTATGTATCACGAACGGAAAGAGCGCCCCTGTAAGGTTTCGTCCTTACAGGGGTCTTTCTTTTCTCTCCAGCATTCTACGCCGGTCGCCCACAAATCTGGTGTACGGCAAGAAATCCTTCCGTTTCAAAAGTCCGGAATACTTCTTCCTATTAGGCACGACAAGCGCCTCTAATTTATCGTTCTCCAAAAGATGCTCCACCAAACAATGGAAGTCCCCGTCGCCGCTAACTATTACCGCTTTACCGAAATCATTAATGTGTATCATGGTATGCAAAACAACTTCAGCATCTACATTTCCCTTCACTTCCCCATTTGGCAACTCCAATGTCGGTTTAAAAATACAAATATATCCATGCTCTTGTAGATATTTATACAAACCTTCATTCCCTTTAACATATCCAATACAAAGAAAAGCTTTCTCAACGTAATACTTATCTTTCAAATGGACCCTGAAACGAGCGAAATCTAACTCCCATCCCTGCGCTCGAATGCCAAGATTAAGATTCTGACTGTCTATAAAGGCATAGTTATTTTGTCCAGTTTGCATTCTAAAAAATTATATCACTATGTTATAATTATTTTATTAGCCATAACAACAGCCGAACTGGGGTTATGGCTAGGGTTCTTGAATAGTATGGCGCTTAATTCAAGCAACCGACACCGAACCAAGTAGGTAGCCCGCGCGCCAAGTCCTGTTGTAAGTGTCCGGCACAAGCAATGAGGGCGGGACAACAAACGAAACTTACGAAAAAGACCCTGATGAGGTTCCGTCCTCATTGGGGGCTTTTTCTTTTCTATATTGGATTAAACCCCTGGTTCGGTGTCTGTTGTAGTAGCTTCTGCTGGCGGCGATTCAGGTTCCGGCTCTGGCGCCGTTTCCTCCACTGCCGCCTCTTCCGTTGGCACGTCGGAGCCTTCGGCGGAGGCGGCTTCCTCAGCTGGTGGAGTGGTTTCTTCTTCGGTAATTGTGGTTTCCTCCGTAGTTGTAGCTGTTTGTTCTTCCTCCACTATAATTTCCTCAGTCGTCGTAGCCGTTGTATCAGTAGTGGTTGCGGTCGGAGACTCCGAAGGAGTCGAAGTTGCCGTCGGTTGTGGGTCGTCGGTTGTCGGTTCACTCGTCATCGCAGAAGCAGTCATTCCAGAATTCTGGAGAAGTTGTATAAGTTGGGACTCATTTATACATGTCCCTCCGATGCAGATTTTCTCTGTCGCTACAATTTCTCGTGAAGTAAACTTGTCAGCCCATGCAAGCATTGTGTCTTTCACCTCAACCATTTGTGCATAAAGGTCCTGTACAGACTGTACGAGTGCAGGGATAAACGCGAGATAGTCTACCACCTTAGTACCATCTTCCCTTTCGACAATTGCTGATGGAGTGGCCGAGGCAACATCTTCTACAACGAATCCGTGGTATTCAACAGTAGATCCAGTGAGGTTGTATGCCTTGGTCTTAAGTGAATTAATGAGTGCTAGTCCACCTTCAAACTCAGAAACATCTTGCTTTTGTGCTTGCGTATCGGATGCATCTCTTTCAAATGTAATAGTTCGTGAATTTAATTCCTTGATAGCGCTTACGAGATAAGGAACTATGAAGTCGGACTTCAGGCTAAGCATCCCCGTCTTTTGATCACCCACAGTTACAGCCTCTGGAATAACTTCTTGTACATCTTGTGCGATAAATCCAAGATTATCTTGTGCACCATTGAGATAGTCGAAGCTTACAGGCTTAAGAGCCAAAATTTTATTTAAGCCATCCGCTTCAATATAAACAATATTTTCCTTCAATCTTCTATCCGAACCAACCCCCCATGCTTGGTTCACCCACGGGTAATCGTCACCTCGAAGATACATAATCGGATTACCATAATGATCAGTAAAATATGAGTTATAAGAACCTGCACTATCCCCGCCAGCCTGAACATATAAGCCCTTGTAGTTCGCTGCAGTTAATGCACTGATAGCCAATTTATATCCTGGGACTGTCGTCCCAATACCGACGTTGCCAGAATTTATAAACGAATGGCGACCAGCTTGAGTAGTAAATCGGACTTTTTCAACACCATCTGAACCGAAGGCGTAAATCTCACCTTCTCCAGAGTATGAACCAAGCACTGCTTTTGAAAGCACCCATGTACTATCGCGGGCACTGATAATGTCCGTCTGAGCAGAGGTTGCCCTACGCACATCTAGAGTTGTCGCTGGCCCCGTCGTCCCAATGCCGACGTTGCCGTTTTGCAGCACTGTAAAGGCAGCTACTTCAGCATTTGAGTTATAAACATCGAGATTGAAGCTCTCATTTGCCCCAGAGCGTATAGCCCAATACCCACTAGGACCAGTGATGGCAGTTTGAGTAGAAGGTCCACCTGTAAAGACAGTGTCCGACCGCGCAGAGCCAATATAAATACCCGAACCTTCAACCCGAAGCTTGGCGTTAGAACTCAGATCCGTGGTTCCTATACCAACTTTCCCCGCAAAATATGTATTTCCAACTGTCCCTGACTGAGGCATAAATCTCGCAATTTCACTACCCACCAAGTCATCAATTACTGTATAGCCTGCACCGTGTGAAATTACGATTCCGTCATTAAAAGCAGTTTTGCTACTATTAGACAAAATAATTCCTGCTTCTCTTGCATCTATTCCTGTTGTGGAAATTCTTAACCTTGTTTCTGCAGCTCCCCCATCCACTTCCAATTTATTAGTTGGACCCGTCGTCCCGATACCAACATTCCCACTGGCTGCGCCTGAGATATAGAGCCGTGGAACGAGAGTACCATCTTGAGTAGTGAGAAAAGATAAGTTGCCAGTGTCATGTAATATTTCTGTTTTGTAAGAAGTTCCCCCTCCGCCCTGCATCAAGATGCCTGTCTGCCCTCCAGCTGTTGCAGTATCCAGAAGAATCCTTTTGCTATCACCATACACTGTTAGCAACTCAGTCGGGGTTGTTGTGCCGATGCCCACATTTCCAGCAGCGCTTATGTTGAAGAAATTTGATGACCCTTCCATGATGCGGAAATTGCCTTCGCTCGTACCATCGGTCTCGTCGATGCCGATCTTCCAGTCACGAGCAGTGGCTGTCTCACCCACTGTTGAAACTAGGTGAAGTGACGAGGGGCCAACGTAGAAATCTCTCCAGCGCGCAGTCGAAGTTCCCAGGTCATATGTATCATCGGCTGCAGGCATAATGTTTCCGGAAGTGATATTGGACGCGTAGAGGTTTGTGGTAGTAGCAGAAGTACCAGTAGCATTGGTGAAGGTAAATCTTGGGAAGACAGAATCTGTGGTTGTGGTGGCGGTGAAGTAGCCTGCAATAGCTTGGTTACCTAGAGAGGAAGCCCCTTCGACATGAAACCTGTATCCTGGATTCGTTGTGCCTATACCAACGTTGCCGCTTGCAATTACATTAAACGCGCTTCCGCCAATACTGGCGACTGAGGAGAAAAGATTTGTACTGGAAGCAGTGGTGGCAAAGAAATTGGTTGAAGTGGCATTGGTAGTGGTGGAGCGAGTAGTGATGATATCTGTAAGACCAAGAAGAGTAGTTAGATTAGGAAGAGTTGTTGTGGCAGAAAGGCGTGTGTCAAAGAGTCCACCGAAGGTGGTGGTGTAGACTCCGTTAGTTACAGTCTCAGCATTGCCAGAAATAGAGCCTTGGACAGTTTGGCTAAATGTCTGAAGGCCAGAGAATGTGTTTGCAGTATAGAGCTTGGGAATGGTGGTAGAAGCATGGATGTAGCTATTTACCCTATCGTCTGTGTAGAAGAGGTTACCGGATTCTGTGAGGTTGGCGGTATTGGCGAAGAGATTTGTGGTGTAGAAGTTTGTCGATGATGCTGTGGTGGAGAAGAAATTGGTTGTGGTAGCAGAAGTGCCAGTAGCATTTGTAAACGTAAAGTTTTGCAAAGTTGTAGATCCCGTAGCAAGAATGGTGCCGAAAGTTCCGAGTCCAGTCGAGGATATGTTTCCTGAACCGGTGTTGAGGGAGTTGTTGTTGGTCAGGATGCCGTTGGTCCATGTACCGGCAATTTCAAGAGCTGTTGTGCCTGTGCCAGTGTTGGTTAGGTAAATACCGCTTTCTGTCGTACCAGTGCCAGTGTTAGAAAGTGAAAGCAAGGTTTGAGTACCACTCGTAGTGTTGTTGGTGAGAGCTCCAGAGTAAAGGTCTACAGCAGTGCCTATGGATGCGTCAGACACAGTGTAAGTAGAGTTGAATGGGTAATTAACAGAGAGGTAACGTAGGTCATTTGCTCCCGAGTTCCAGCTAAAGGTTGCGTTTCCAGAGCCTGAGTTTCTCTGGAAGATAACAGATTTCAGATCATCACTTGCTTCTGTGGAACCAATAGTCCAAGTATCGTTTGAAGTGGCACCTGTTACCACTGTACCGGAGAGGTTATTAGCAGTGAGAGTGTCGAAGTAACCGTTCTTCCAGTAATAGGAAGCGGAGCCAACAGTGTTTGTGTTAGTGGAAACGTCGGTTGTAGGTCGCAGTGCTCCGGTATTATCGAACACTACGGTGTTGTTTCCTCCAGGATTAAGTGAGAGGAGGGTTTTTGTTCCCGACCCGACTCCTGAACCTGTCACATTTATAGAAAGAGCATCGTAACCACCACCTGCAGTAGTAGAATCCACTAGGTCAATAATCTGACCTCTGGATACCTGGCCATTACCTGCATTGGCAGTAAGCGTCTGGTGGATGAGAGTGCCGCTAGTGATAGAGCTGTCTTGCACGGCAAAAATGTCTCCAGTAGCAACTGAGGAGTTAATAAGGAAAGTTCCATCATTTTGCTGATAGTCATTTACATATAGTTCGTCGAAGGTACCTTTAGTCGAGAAGAAGTTAGTAGTCGTAGCTGAGGTTCCTGTGGCATTTACGAAAGTGAAGTTTTGGAGAGTAGTAGAACCAGTGACGAGAAGGTTACTTAAAGTGCCCGAGCCAATTGTGAGTACCCCAATGTTTCCTGTAGTTGAGAACAAATTGGTACTAGATGCAGTAGCGGTGAAAAAATTAGTAGAGGTAGCATTACTTGCAGTGAGCGAAGACACAAAAGCATTTGTTGTAGTCGAATTGGTGGTGGTCGAGTTAGTGGCGGTAAGAGCACCCACGGTAATATCATCTGCAATGAGAGAGGTGATGGTGGCTAGAGTGCTGCGGAAAATGTCGGTGAAGAAGTTTGTGGTCGTCGCACTCGTGCCAGTAGCAAAAATAAAGTGTAAGTTCGTCGTAGATGCCGTATTAGAAAAAAAGTTTGTCGAAGTTGCATTCGTAGAGGTGGAGTTCGTAACAGAGAGAGTCGTTCCACTAAATCCATTTGCAGTCACACCTCCACCGAAAACGATGTTACCGTCTTTATCAAGAGTGAGATTCTCTGCTGTAATGGTAATAGTTTTATCCGCGCTACCGAGAGTAATTTTCCCCCCAGCTGAGAAACTGCCAGAGACGCCAAGCGAGCCGAAGGAGCCACTCTTACCGAGGATAGCACTGCCGGCCTCTATAGACCCGCGCACCGAAATGTTCTTGCCAACATCCAGGTTCCCTTTGATATCCAAATCATCTGCCATAGTGACAAGAGCTTCGAAATAAGCTGGGCCTAAAACATCGATTGCCTGCATAAATTCCGCCCGGCCAAAGGCCTTTAATTCACCCTCCACTTCAAGCTCGTTTAAGAGCTTTGTTGCGCCTTTTACTTGGAGGGTTTGTCCTATAGACACCTCACCATCAAGGACAACGTTTTCCGTTGTGACGTTGCCATTCTTGGTTATAAAGGCGAGAGTGAACTCTTCGGAAGAGACACTATCGAGTGTATCCGCAGAGAGATTTTCGACAGTTGTGGTCGAGGTCACGAGGATAGGCGCGATACCTTGGGCGGAGTATGCACGGAGCTGACCCTCAGTCTCGATGTGACCCATGATCGAGATACTGCCATCGTTGTTTAAAAGCAAAATCTCGTTCGCGTGAGTACCCGGTCGGAAACCCATTACAGTGTTAGCATCCTTCAACGCATCCATCACATAGTCGACCGACTTATCGAAGAAGCTAAAGACAAATGGCACAGGCAATGTGGAGAGAAGTACGACAGAGACTAACGCAGCCGCTACCAAGATCTTGCTCGATGCAACTGTTTTAAAATGCGATCGGGGAGTTCGAACAATTTTCAATTTAGAATTTTCATTGGGTTCAGTTTGTTTAGAAATTGAAAATTGAAAATTTTTTTTCTCCAACACCCTTTCCAATGCTTTCTCCATATGTGCAATATGAGCTACGTTCTCACCATGCACTACCTCCTTAGTTTTCGCAGGATCAGCATGTTTCGGAAAATATTTATTAATATCACCCTGGTAAGATCGGATAGGATCTATTCGTAAATTTTCTTGAAAATTAGTACTTAATACCGGCTTAGAAATTGGAAATTGAGAATTGGAAATTTGTGCCCTCAGCATCTGCTTCTGCATGTATGCATCCAGAGCGGCCTTATTCGTATACCATACGTTTCCAATCTTCTTGGATGGAAGCCTGTTTTTACGAGCCAGGAGAGAAAGGTACTCAGCACTGTAGGGAGTATGAGTTGCCGCCTCAGTCATAGAAAGCCACTGAGCACTTACAGCACTTGGTTCAAAATTCGAGCTAGAGTTTTCTAAAGGATCAAATTTCATGTTTTTGTGGTGCCGATACTATGTATCGGCACTCATTTAACGTTGTATTTATTATACATTTCCAGCCCTTAAGATGGTGGGGATAAGGACTGGCAAATCCTAAATCACAATTTCTAAATCTTAAATAAATCCCAATTTTCAAATTTGGAGTTTATAATTTCATGCTTATTTAGAGCTTAGTGCTTAGAGTTTAGAGTTTGATAAGTCATAAACTTATCTAAACCTTACTAAACACTATTATAAAAATGGGCTAAAAGAACCTAAATTTGAATGTTTTAAAGTTAAAAGCTCCAAAAGCTTCCCCCTTTATCTCCCATAAGTCTATTGGTCCAAGCTCCCGAGAATCAATACTTACCTCTCTATTATCTCCAAGCGCAAAATACTCTCTAGGATCCAGTTTAATAAGCGTGATACCTACAGAAGGTGTTGAGGTGCCCGTCAAGTACCCTTCGGAAAGAATTACTCCCTCTTCGAGCCTCGTGGCCCTTATAACTATCGCACCCTTTTCTATAGCAAACCTTTCTCCCGGCATACCGATGATCCTCTTAACGACCTTCTCTCTTCTGGGTGCTCGGGAATTAGCTACGACTATATCTCCCCGCTCTGGTTCGCTGTTCCAGTACGCGAATTTGTTGATGAAAACGTAATCACCAGAATGAATTGTCGGTTCCATAGAATCTCCGATTACAATGAGCCCTTCTATAAAAAAGGTTTTGATCACAACTGAAACTATGAAGGCTACAATAAGTACCGATAGTAATTTTGTTTTAAATGTCATTTTATTAAGGGGAGGTTTCTACAGTAGTCTCGGTGGCTTGCGGTGAGGCTTCTTGTTCCGAGCTTGTCGAGGAAGTCGAATCCGGAGCAGGTTCCTCAGGGGGAGGTGAGGATTCTGCTGGAGGAGGTTCGGTTGTGGTAGTGGTTTCTGTTGGTGCTGGTTCGGTGGTAGTGGCGCTAGTAGTTGTGGTTGCTGTGGTGGTTGCCGATTCGGTTGTGGTAGATGTTGAGTCTGTTGAAGAATCAGTCTGCCCCGTACCAGAGCTTGGCTCTTGGTTCGGGGTAGCTGAACTACTTGAGTCAGTGTTCGAGCTCGTTCCCGACCCAGACAAGAGAGCTTTCAATTGCTCCTCTGTCACGCAAGTTTCGTTAATGCAGAGCTTGTCTTTGGCGCGGAAAGTGCCGGCGATCATTTCGCCGATGCCATTCGCCGCGTCAGCAAGCTTAGCCACCACCGCATCCCAGATGTCGGCGAAGAGGGAGGAGAGTGAGAAGTCCCCTTCCGGCCCTTCGATCTTGAGGTCAAGCTCTTGAATGGCGTTAACCAAATACGGCATGATAAATTCAGTCTTTAAAGAAAGCATCCCGGATTTTTCGTTGATAGTTACAGCCGAAGGAATGATCTCTTGAACATCCTGAGCGATGAAGCCGATATTATTTTTCTCTCCCACAATATAATCAAACGTCGCGGGCTTTAATTGTCTGATAATCGTTAAGGCCCCAGTACCATCTAAGTATTGAATGTTTTCCTTTAGTCGGCGGTCCGAGGCGTAATTCCATGCCGCTTGGTTGGTAAAGCCGTAACCGTCACTGCGGATATAGAACTCATCAACGGAATTACTATTAATGATACCAATGCCGTAAGTGGCAGAAGTTGCTCCCGCGCTTTTTATAAGCACTTTGTTGCTGCCATTCCCTGGGTCTACGCCAATGCCGACGTTGCCGGTGCTTCCTATGGTCATGCGTGCGCTCGGTGTGGCAGTATCAGTAGAGGTTGTTAAGAATTGCACATACGAGGATTTATCACTTGCGGTGCCCATTTGGATTCCCGCTACGCCAAAGCTTGCATTTGAACGTGTCGCCCAACTTGAACTACCACTTGATATATCACGTCCATTAACTGAGAGGGTCGCAAGCGCATTGCCACCATCATAGCTATTAGTCCAGAAGGTCGGCACTGACGAGTAGCGAACCTCAATAGCTTTTACAACACTATCATTACTACCGATTTGAAGTTGGACTTCCGGCCCCGTCGTCCCGATGCCGACGTTGCCGCTTTCTCCAAGAACTGTCATCCGAGCAACTAACGTTGTTCCACCAGTGTCTTTGCTTGCGAAAATAAGACTTCCCGGAGCCGCTGCTGCCGTCGCAAAGACCATTGTTGTATTGTTTGACAAAGAGAATCTATCCAAATAAATACCACCCTTTGTCCCAGCTAATTCTCCAGAGCTATTATCGTTATACCATAATAATTTAGCACCTGAAGACCCATAGCCACCGCCTAAGTCTAATCTAGCAATCGGATTCGTCGTCCCGATGCCGACGTTGCCTGCGCTTGTGATTCTCATTCGCTCGCCTGAAGCGCTATTCAGGAGCGTACTGAAGGCCAGATATCCGTCTCTGGTAGCGTCGGTGGTCGTCCATTCCAGTTCTTTGCCGAAGAGCACAGAGCCAGCTACGTTGGTTACAGCAGAACCTGTGATGCCCAGGTCGCCATTCAATTGCACAGTAGCGGCCGCGGCAGCACTGCTATTTTGAATCGCCGCCGCCGCCAGTGCAGTGGCCGAAGAGCCAACCACATGAAGCAAGTAACCTGGCCCCGTCGTCCCGATGCCGACGTTGCCTGTAGAACTAATGTACATACTGCTAGAGGGAGAACCCGATCCGGCATTATGTCTTTGGAAGTTTATTGCTCCTGACGCACCTCCCCCCTCTACAATAGATAGAATATTTAACTCTCCTCCATTTTGATTGATAAGGCTGTACTGAGCATTCACTGTTCCTCTATTTATTTTTATACCTTCGGAGAAAATAGTCCCACCTGAACCAGAGGCTAGAGTGAGCCATGCAGAGGGTGTCGTCGTCCCAATCCCCACATTCCCTCCTGCAATAACATTCAACCCTTGAGTGCCTCCAACTGAGAGTAGTGAGGAGAAGAGGTTTGTTGAACTTGCGGTGGCGGAGAAGAAGTTGGTGGTGGTGGCGTTGGTTGTTGTGCTATTACCAGTTACTAGAAGATTGCCAGATACTTCAAGCTTCTCTGATGGATTAGTTGTCCCGATACCGACGTTGCCTGAAACTATAAGTCCATTGCTTGGTGCTGCACTTACTCCAGCATATGTGCCGACAGCCACAGCGCCGTTTACATCGAGTGCGTTCCTAGGATTGGTGGTTGCGATACCCACAATACCGCCATTTGGAGCTCCAGCGGTAGTACTACTAATCATTACTCTTGAAGCTCCATCAGAATTTTTGAAATGATACCCGGTGTATCCACTCTGATTTCCTTGGAATTCAAGTTCGCCACTTGTTCCATTACGATACATTATGTAGCCGTTACCCCCAGCTGATGACTCAATACGTAAGTCGCCTACCACTTGTAATTTACTAGTGGGGTTTGTGATGCCGATACCCACAATTCCACCAGCCGTAACATTCAAAGCAGTGCCCCCAACGGAGAGTAGTGAGGAGAATAGATTAGTTGAAGATGCGGTGGCGGAGAAGAAGTTGGTGGTGGTAGCAGAAGTGCCTGTAGCGTTAACGAACGTAAAGTTCTGTAGAGTAGTAGATCCGGTTAGGAGAAGGTTGCCTAATGTACCAGAGCCAAGGGTAAGTGTTCCTATATTGCCTGTGGTGGTGAAGAGATTAGTAGAAGATGCAGTGGTAGAAAAGAAGTTGGTGGTAGTAGCGTTGGTAGTAGTCGAACGAGTGGCAATAACATCAGTTAAGCCAAGAAGGGTTGTGAGATTGGGGAGAGTGGTGGTAGCAGAGAGGCGGTTATCGAAGAGACCGTTGAAGGTTGTGGTATAGACTCCGTTTGTAACGGTGCCTGCATTTCCAGAGATTGAACCAGTGATGAGAGAGCTAAATACGTTGTTGCCAGAGAAAGTGTTGCCTGTATAAAGTTTAGGGATAGTGGTAGAAGCATGGATATAAGAATTAACACGAGCGTCAGTGTAGAAAAGGTTCGTTGATTCTGTGAGGTTTGCGGTGTTAGAGAAAAGATTTGATGCATACAGATTGGTTGATGATGCTGTGGTGGAGAAGAAAGAGGTGGTAGTAGCTGATGTTCCAGTAGCATTGGTAAAGGTGAAATTCTGGAGAGTGGTGGAGGCAAGGGCGAGGAATTGAGCATTAGCAGTGATGGTATCGCTTGAGGCGTCACCTAGTGTCGCATTATCCTGCACTGTCATACTGCCAGCGATAGTGGTAGCACCCTGGGAAGTTGAGCCGGCTAGTACCAAGTTGTTGGCGTAAACATCTCCCTCGGCATCTACCAAGAACTTCACCGCTCCTCCCACTGCTGCAGCGAAGATGTTGGTGTCAGGTGCAGCTGATGCAGGGTTTATATAGATAGTGGCATCACTAGCGTTTGAAGTTCCAGATGGCCAGGAGGGAGAGAAGACGTGAGCGAGGGTGGGGACTCTGGTAGAAAGAAGTTGGCCCACGGTTACCGTATCTCCACCCACAGTGAGAGAGCCTGAGACTGTGGCGTTACCGGAGACAGTGAGGGCACCTCCAGAAGCTGAGGTGAAGAAAAGACTGGTTGAGCTTGCTGTGGTAGAGAAGAAGTTAGTTGTGGTAGCTGATGTTCCCGTAGCAATGGTGAAAGTGAGGTTACTGCCTGAGAGGGTGCTGAAGGCTCCAGTTGAGTTTGAAATACTAGCACCAGTGAGAGTAGAGTCGGTGAAATCTCCTCCGTTTAAGATATTGGTAATACTGTTGGAGACGCGAGAGGCATCTCTGTCACTCTGGATCCTCACAGCTGGATGGGTGTCTGCTAGGAGAATTTCCTCACGGAGGATGGTTGGATTGTATGTGTAGTTATAGACGATATCAGCAGGATCCGAAGGACCGGATAAATAAACTGTTGGTGGCCGATCGTCGGTTGCAAGTCTTTGATCTACGTAAGAATACAATTCACTTTTCAAATCAGCTTTAAACCAATCCCAATTGCCGGGGCTTGGGGAGGAGATAGCTCTAGGTTCATCGTCTTTGTATGCAGGAAGAACAGCTAGCTGTGGTTCGTCCTTATTGAAAAAAGTTTTGAGGAAGGAAAAAGAATCGGAAATTATTCCCGCAAATGAACTTAGAGAAACACCTGCAAGTTGCGAAATGCTTTCCGATCCTGCCTCCACATTTTGTTCAATGCTTCGTGCCACTGGGGGAGACGATAATTCCAACACGGTAAAGGCTCCAGTCAGGATAGCTAAGAGCGCAAAGGAAGCTACAGAAAATTCTCTTACAAGTTTTCTTGTCAGAACAGGTGACACTATGGGAACTTTTTTCGAAAGTTGAGGCAACCCAGACCGCTCCACTGGTATATAAGAAAAATTACCCTTTCGAGGCTTACCCAATTGCCTAACCTTCTTGTGTTCTACAAGAGCTTCAAAGTCCACATACCAAGTTCTACCGATAAGTTTGCTTGGAATTTTTCCAGAGCGACTGAGTTGGCCAATATAGTCAGAGGCGTAACCAATTTTTTCTGAAGCTCGGCTTGCCGAGATATATTCTTTTCCGTTGCTAAATATAGGGATTGTCACTATCTATAATTATAAATCTCGGCAGTGGAAAAAGCTGTGTATAGACAGTGAATTAATGTGGATAACTATTACTGAGCAAATTTCTAATTTTTAATTCCTAATTTCTAAACAAGCTCTAATGTTTGAAAATTGATACATTTGAGCTCAAATTGAGAATTGATTGAAACTTAAAAAGTAGAAATTGAAAACTTAACTTCCCCCTTATCCCCACTACACCTTGATAGATAATACAAATAGTTATAATCTTAAGTAGTAGAGATTATTAACCTTTATCCAAGTTTTAAGATATGAAAGAAATATACTTTTCTATAAAGGAGGCTGCAGAGATTTTAGGTGTATCTCCCCTTACTCTTAGGAATTGGGACAAATCGGGCAAGTTTAAGGCAAACAGGCATCCTATGAATAATTATCGTGTATATAAGCTCTCGGCGTTAGAACACATTATTTCTGACATTGAAAGTGGTACAGACAAGAGTAATGCGCGAAGACAAATAAAGAAACTAGCTATTAAGCATCTCGAGGATTAGTTCCTGAGTGAGTGTAGGATTCGCGCGACCACCTGATTTCTTAATTACCTGACCAACAAGAAAAGGCACTGGGGCGCCACTCTTATTTTCCTTCAAGATTTCTTCAACTATTTTTCTTACCTCTTCCCTATCATTTATCTGTATCCAATTTTTCTCTTCCGCAATTGTTCTTGGATGAATCTCTCTCCCGGAGACATTCATACCATCGGTTTCAATAATTTTTAAAATATCTTTTGCTGCACGAGAAGAAATTAAATTTTCTTTAATCATGTTAAGAACTTCAATAAATGATTCCTTAGAAATTGGATTCTTGAGATCTGTAGTTATGTAGTTGGATGCGAGTTGTACAAGCTCCTTATCTTTAAGTGCGTTAGCAACCTC
>JANLIM010000064.1 GCA_024654145.1 Candidatus Zambryskiibacteriota bacterium
CCTGTAGATGCATATATTCCTGGTTGTCCCCCGCGACCACAGGCTATCATATACGGATTTCTCCTTGCATTGGGGAGAATAGACAAATAGGACAACCTTCGCTTCGCTCCAACCTCTTATCATAAGAGCGACTGGTTAGGCTTTTTCATTAACTCTATAAGTTTATCGTTACAATATTTTATATAGTGGTTTGTACTAATCAATTCGAAGGCTTCTATGGCACCTCGAAAATATTGTTCGGTCAACTCATGTTTATCCCAATATTGTCTTCACCGGCATTAGCCATCCAAATGCCTTTGTGCCTTAAATCGGATAATTCCTCGGCGATCCTCAATGCCCTCCTGTAATAATCAAGAGCCGGACCTTTCGACCTAGAATACTATTTGTAATACATACCTAATACATGGTACTTTTAATTAGTTCTCTAACTCGTTAATGCTTGGAATCATACTCTAGTTCACCGGTTCTAGCATTTCGCAGAAATTTATAAATATCCCACTTCTTCTTTTTCTCATCTGAAGGTGCTTCGATTTTTTGCGCAAAGATCACCTGATTGCCGTCGGTACGTATATTTATTGCGCCAAAAACTGCGATTGAGCGATCTACCTTCGACAATAGTTCTTCGTATTTCTTTTCTGCCTTTTTAATATTTTCTTCGTTGCTCCCGTTTTGAGCGTCATGGAGTTCTCTGGCCGCTTCCCTTAACTGACTTCTTAGTATCTCGGGACGTTTAATAGTTTCCTTCGCTGATCTTGCTAATTCGGTTGAAAATATTAGCGGCCGTCTACCACGCGCGTGTTTCCCAAGTGTACCCAACGTGTCAGCTCTTGGGTGTGCATGAGCCTCGTCATCGCCGGACGAAATCACTGTTGCTCGGGCATTCACTGCTTTGAGAAAAATCTCAGAAAAATCCGCAGATCCATGATGGCACGCCTTCGCAAAATCTACCTGAAACGTCTGTCTTGCTTTTGTTACTAGTAATTCTTCCTCGTCCGCATCTTTCGGTGGCACATTTATCCCAGTGTAATGGGTCAACAAGTGACACTCTGCAGGTATGTTCAGGTCTCCGCCAAGCAGAATGCTTACGTTGTGATAGGTAAGCTTGAGTATCACAGAATGCCCGTTTTTTGTTTTTCCTGCGCTGCCGAAAGTTTTTAAACCCTTTTTTTCGCCACCCAGATTCGTCGGCACCGGACCCAATATTTCCATTGTTATATCTTTCTGTGCCTCATATCCTGGCAGATAGCCAGTATCGCTATCGAGAGCGATAAAATCACTGACACGTCCACTATCAAGTGCATTTCGAAGCATTTTGGGGTATTTCTTTACTCCAATTGCTTTTTTGGTAAGAAGAGAATCCAAACTGCTCTTATCGCGGATTATCTCCGCCAAGTAACTTTTTCGATTAAACTTCTGAGTCTTGCCAAATGGCCCGCGAACATCATTAGTTCGTTCAATTATCCCAGAGTGGTAGACAACTCCAATCTCAATATTCGGCTCCTCAAACAATTCCACAAATCCACCATAATGATCCACATCTGGGTGGGAAATAATAAAGGATTCGAATTTGAACTTCTTGCTGAATTTGCCAAAGCGCCAGCGTAAAAAGCGATACATATTGTCACCTTCACCAGCGTCTATAACGATATGTTTGTCTTCCGGAGTAGAAACGATACAACCGTCTCCTTGTCCAATGTCAACAAAAACGATCTCCAGAAGTCGATTATCTTGGATACTCTCTTTGTGAAGCCAGCCATCTTCACCTCTGGCATCGACTTCAAACCAGTCGCCTTGTTTTCCGTCTTTGAGGCGTAGCCAGTCTCCCCACAACAGATGCTGAACGGGTTTACCTTCGGGTTTATCTAGGACTATAGCATCTGGAAAAGCACAGTATTTGATTTGATTTGCCATGGTATTTCTCCTTATAATTTTGGACTTTCCGATTTTATTTAATTTTGGTATTTCCTCGCCAGGAATGCTGTTTCCGTGCATTTCACCTCGATCAGTTAATGTGCGGTTAGACAGACACCTTCTTGTTTTCTGTAAATTAGTACCTATTCTGGCTTCTTTATTGCTCCTGTCCTTATAAGAGTCGCAATGGCTCTGTAGGCGACAGCATTCGGGATATTTAGTCGTTCTGCCACTATTCTATGAAGTCTAATTGGACATTGAGACTCTGGGAGCTGCTCGGCAACTCGTTTTAGCAGTACATCATCAGCTACAGGCCTAATTTTGAAGAGCGAAAGGGAGAGCTAATGGGCGACTCTTTCGCCTTCTTACTATGCCCCCCCCCAAAAAAACGGCGAGTACTGGGCGTCAAGTGGAAGCGGTCGTTAGGCGGCAGTTTTTGCCCAGGCTATTTCTAATGACCAGCGAAATAGTTCATCTAGCTT
>JANLIM010000033.1 GCA_024654145.1 Candidatus Zambryskiibacteriota bacterium
GTATGCACTCATCATTAACAATAATTGGTGATAGTAGAGAAGAAAGATGAAACTTATATATATAACATCTAAAACATATCCATCTGATACTGCGGATAAAATTTATGTGCGCGAGTTGGCCTCATCATTTTCTAAAGTTTTAAAAGAAAAGTTTTTATTAGTCGTTGCCAATAATCATTCCTTAGAATTAAATAATATTAACTACCTTAATCTTCGCCTAAAGTACAGACGTTTAAAGTCGGTTTACTACTTTTTATGGTTACCCTTTTGGGTAGCAAGGAATCGTTCTAAGAATAAGTTAGTATTTTTTTCTAACGACCCATATTTACTAACCATTTTAATATTCTGGAGAAAGTTAGGATTCACATATCGCGTATGTTCAGATTGGCATCAACTTTTTGGTGATTGGAGGGATAAGATTGTCGCTGAGTCAAGTGACATTTTAGTTACAACTACACAAATGCTGAAAAGAGGACTCGTATCGTTAAAAGTAGATTCAAATAAAATACATGTAGTGTACGGAGGAATTGATCTAGAAGGCTATCCTACCGTTGAGAAAAGAGAAGCACGACAGACTGTTTCGCTTCCAGAAGATAAGAAAATAATAGGTTACGTTGGTTTTTATAAAACCATGGGTATGGAGAAGGGAATAAGAATAATGATTGATGCGCTAAAGTTGCTTTCCTCAGACTATATTATGGCTTTTGTTGGGGGCACCCAAGAGGAAATCGTAGAATATAGTTTATATGCGCAAACACAAGGCGTAGCCAATAGATGTATATTTATCGAGCGCAAAAGTTTTAATGAAGTAGTAGTCTATGAGCAAGCAATGGATATGCTCGTAATCCCATATCCAGACGAACCTCATTTTAGACGGTGGGGTTTTCCAATGAAGGTTTACGAGTACTTGGCAAGCCGGAGGCCGATAATTTATTCCCGACTAGATATAATTGATGAGGTACTATCAGATATTGCATGGAGCTTCGAACCAGGCAATAGTCAAGATCTTTCTGAAGTGATAAAAAAAATAGCCAACGATACCAATGTTAATGATAAAGTAGCTAAGGCCTATAAAATAGCCGAAAACTCCACATGGGGTACCAAAGCAGTGAATATAATAAACTTAATAGGATAATTTGGTTGTGGATAATTTTTCGTAATTTTTACGCCATAAATATCAACCATGAATAATAGAATCGTATTTGTTACTAGCGACTGGAAGATTGGAGGTAGGGATAAAGCTATTCTGATTATTATCGAGCATCTTGCTATACAATTTACTGATTATAATTTTGAGCTTTGGGTTGTAGGGGTTAATAGTAAAAACACATTTGAGAAGCCGGAGTTAAGGTATCCTAAAAATGTTCACTTTAGAAAATTTTCTTCTAAGAGTACGTTTTCACTCTTCGTATTATTATTAAAAAATTTCCATAAATATCCTCCAAAGTTGTTATTTTTCTTCTCTAATCCTTTTATTGTAGTTCCGCTATTTTTTGCTAAATTAATGCAGTTTAAAAATATCCCGCACGTAATAGTTGATCAAACATATTTTGAATTACCAGTAGGAGGAATGAAACGGTTGATTCAAAGGCTTATTCTTTCTCAGGCATACAAAAAATCAGTAAAAGAAGTCGCAAATTCCAAAGTGCTGCAGAGTTATGTAAAAAAAACGTATTCACTAAAACCAGAACAATCTAAGTTAATATACAATCCTATTTTTAGCGAAGATAAGCAGAATAGTTTGTTTCCTATGGAATACCTACAGTTTAAGGATAAATATATTTTAATTAATGTTGGCAGATTTCATCCCCAAAAGGACTACAAAACAATGTTAGAGGGTTTTCAAAAGATCGCAGAAGAAATATCGGAGTCAGTCCTCATTTTGATTGGTGATGGTCCTCAAAAGGAATATATCTTAGAGCTTATTGATGAATTAAAATTAACTGAAAAAGTTTTTTTACTTGGATTAAAGGATAACCCTTTTCCCTATATTCAACATTCCCATCTATTTATATTTTCTTCTAATTCAGAAGGCTTGCCTGGAGCGCTTGTTGAGGCTATGGGCTTAGGGGTGCCAGTGGTTGCAACTGATTGTCCTACGGGACCTCGTGAGCTTTTAGGTAACAACAATGAATACGGTATTCTGATTCCTATGAAAGATCCAAAGGCACTATGTCATGCTGTGATAAGTTTGTATAAAGATCAAAGTAAGGTGTGTAATTATATAAAAAAGGGAAAGGAAAGGGTTGAAATGTTTACTGAAGAAAACACCAAGCAAGAATATCAAAAGCTATTTTCTGAGGTACTAGCCACTTCCGATTTTAAAGGATGTTGAAATAAACGCCACTGAAGGGTCACATTTAATACCTCTGTAATGAGGATTGCCGCAATAGCTCCCAGGATACCAAAAAATGGAAGTAGAAGAATAAGTAATACAATCCTAGTAAATGGAATAGTAAAACTTAAAATATACAACTCCCGCTTTCTTTCGTGCGCAAGTAATGTCTGTTCAATTAACGTTCTCGGCACAGCTAAAAGGGAAAGAGCAATCAATTGAGAATATATTAAAGAT
The DNA here is from genome assembly GCA_024654145.1 of Candidatus Zambryskiibacteriota bacterium. GTDB lineage: Bacteria > Patescibacteriota > Minisyncoccia > Phycocordibacterales > Zambryskibacteraceae > UBA5004. The sequence continues at coordinate 2,573 of JANLIM010000033.1, forward strand.
TCTGGATAGTTGGCAAAAAACGTTTTAAATATATAGGGTGAGATTACTATATAAGTTATTACTATCAGTAAAACTAAATAAAAGAAGCTTCTAATTTTCGGCACAAGTGCAGTTTTTAATGTAGAAAATTCCCTTTGTGCTATTTTAGTAAATGAAAGAGAATGAGATAACTGGAGGATGCTTTGCAGTTGGTATATTGGCATTTGAGCTAGGGTGTAAATTGCGACTGGTGCAGCGCCCAGGAAATGCCATATCAGCACCTTATCCAAATGACCCGAGATCTTTGAAAAGCCACTCATTAGACTAAGGTGCTTGCTGTAACTAGAAAGTTCAGGTTCAGTCGTAATTGGTAATCTGTGTCTTTTGATAACTATTAAGTACAAAATAAACAATGAAACAGATTGAGAAGTAAAATATGCAAAAATAATTATAAGAATGTTGTCTGTTAAATAAAGGGTTGGCAAAATAACTAAAAAGGGAAGTGTTTTTTGAAAAATACCTAGTATGGAACTTTCCTTAAAAAATTGTTTTCCTATTAAATACGATTTATACAATCCAAATCCCGTAATTAATGGTTGGCAAGCTCCTGCAATGAGTAATGAATATGCAACCTGTGGGTTGTTATTTAAAAAGTAGTATCCTGCAAGAATTCCTGAAATCACAATTATTCCCATACTCCACAACAGCTGAACTCGTAGCCCGTACCTTAGAGAGCCTTCTGATCCTTTTGCTACAGAACGAGTTATTGCCGCACCCATCCCTGTTAATGAGAAAGAGCTAATTATTGCTATGGTTGAAATGATGAATTGATATGTGCCGTACACATCTTTAGGAATAAGATTGGCAAATGCCACGAGAAGCACGAGTCCTAATACAGTCTGTATAGCGTGTCCTAGGGTAAGCCAAAAGCCACCTTTGGCGAGGTAGACCATGTCGGTTTTGAAGAAACTCTCGGAGCGGCGGAGTAGGTTGTAGGCCGAAATCTTCAGGTTTTCCATACGTTATTACAATGGTATCATAAGGAATGAATCCCGTTAGAGATCCTATATGTGGTACACCTACGTGCTCCAAAGTGATAAAGATAGGCGTTTATACACCGGGATATCGAATGATTTACGGAAGCGCTTAGAGCAACACAACAGCGGCAAGTCAACGTATACAAAGAATCGTGGTCCGTTTACACTAATTTATTACGAAGCGTGTCTTAACCAAGATGACGCTAGGTCGAGAGAATTATATCTAAAATCTGGTATGGGTAAGCGATATATAAAAAACAGAATAAAGCGCTTCCTATCTCTAAAACGGGATGAATAAACAAACGCTTAGATTTGTGGTTTTGGCCGGACTTTTTATCATTCCCTTCATACCGTTTCTAGTCTCTTCCTCCCTTTTCTTCCCGTTTATTACCTCTAAGGCGTTTGCCTTTAGGATCCTTGTGGAAATTGTCTTTGCCACTTGGCTCCTCCTCGCTCTAGTAGACAAGGACTCCAGACCTAAGAAGTCTCTACTTCTTTATGCTGTGGGAGTATTTCTCTTGGTTATGGGGGCGGCTACCGTTTTCGGAGTGGATCCGCTTAGGAGCTTCTGGAGTAACTTCGAACGCATGGAGGGGTACATTACGCTGCTTCACCTTGGAGCATTCTTTGTAGTCATTGGATCAGTCTTTGCAGAAATAAACTGGAAGAGGTGGTGGAACACATCCCTTGCTGCTTCTGGCATCATGGTTTTCTACTGCCTCTTCCAACTCGGAGGAGCTATCACCATTAACCAAGGTGGGGTGAGAGTGGACGGCACATTCGGTAACGCATCGTACCTTGCTGTCTACATGCTCATACATATCTTTATCGCTGGACTCTTTGCTTGGAGAGAGTGGAAGAACAAGAGTTTACGTTATACCTACCTCGCTCTCATGCTCGGGCAGGTTATTATCCTCTACCACACAGCAACTCGCGGCGCGATCCTCGGTCTCCTTGGAGGCTTACTTGTAGTAGCGCTACTTAACATTCGTAATAAGGAGGAGAAGAGAGTGAGGAAGGTGAGTCTTGGAATCCTGGGAGGAGTTCTACTTATAGTAGGAGGGTTCTTCTTACTTAAAGACACGAGTGTCGTCACTGGTAGTCCCGTGCTTGCTCGCTTCGCTACTATCTCAACTGAAGAGCTCAAGAGTGGAGGAAGGTCATTTGTCTGGCCTATGGCAATTGAAGGATTTAAAGAAAGACCAATTCTTGGTTGGGGGCAAGACAACTTCATCTACGTTTTCCAGAAATACTACAGTGCAGAGATGTACCACTTAGAGCCATGGTTTGACCGCGCTCACAACATCTTCCTCGACTGGATGGTGGCGGGAGGAATCTTAGGCCTCGCTACATACCTCGCACTCTACGGACTCGCACTCTATATCATCTGGAGGAAGGACGGTGAGATGACACATATGGACAAGTCTATTCTCACAGGACTTCTCGCTGCCTACTTCTTCCATAACTTCTTCGTCTTCGACCACCTTGTAAGTTATATTCTCTTCTTCTCTATACTCGCGTATGTACATAGTAGAAACGGGGGAGCTGTGTTGGGAGAGAAGTATGATCTCGGAGACAAGAGCTTTAAAATCGCAGGCGCTTTCGTTCTTATACTCTTACTCGGAATGCTCTATGTGGTGAATATCAAACCGCTTGGCACTAACACCGCAATCATAAGCGCGATCAAGGGAGGGCGTGCAGCTGGTGGTGCGACAGAAACTCTCGAGTCATTCCGCCGTGCAGTAGACTCGTCGTATCTTGGAAGAGAAGAATCTATCACACAGCTCGCAAGTAATGCGGCAGGCCTGCTCACAGGAGATGCTCCCGCTGAAGTCAAAAACGATTTCTACACTTTCGCAAGAAATGTTGTCGCAGAAGAAGCAGATGGGAATCCCAATTATGCTAAGTCACAAATGATGGCAGGATCATTCTTCTCTACTACAGGAGCTGAAGCTGAGTCGATCATGTACCTTGAGCGCGCTCTCGCACTCGCACCAGAAAAACAACAAATCTACTTCGAGCTTGGCTCCGCTTATATCAATAGTAATGACCGTGCTAGAGCACTAGAAATCTTCCGAGAGGCATACGAGATGGCTCCAGGCAACCAGGAAGCGCTTACAATCTACCTCATAGGTGCCATCTACGCAGGGGACAGAAGCCTAGAAAGAGAGCTTATAGCCAAGATGCCAGAAAGGACACTAATCTTTGAAGACAGAATCCTTTCTGCCTACTATATTGCGAAAAGAAATGCAGAAGCACTCGCCCTACTCCAAAAAAGAAAACAACTCGATCCAGAAAATTCTGCCAAGTACGATTCACTAATTCTCCAAGTTCAAACCCCACGTTAAAATTATCAATTATCAATTTTGCAATTTACAAATTAATTCTCAATAAATAATTTCCAAACAAACTACTGGGAATTGAAAATTAGAAATTGAAAATTCTCCGGAGATGAAAGTTATCCACACATTAAACGTTTATACTATTGTATGTACGCTGTGTACGTACGATAATTAATATAACCGCAGAATAATTTTCATAAAAAATTTTTTCTGCGACAGACGTTAATAATAATTTCCCGAGGTACCTCGGGACAACACTATGGCAAAGAAAAAGAAGGCAGCAAAGAAGAAAGTAGCTAAGCGAAAGCCAGCTGCAAAGAAGCGAAAGGCTTCAAAGAAGAAAAGAGCGTAGTACGCTGTTTTCTCGAGCTTAGTCTCTTTGTTTCCAGAAAAAACGTCCCCGCAAGGACGTTTTTTCTATACCTAGATTCACTATGTTTAGAGCTAGAATATGCTAAAATACGCCTAATATGGCCTTTTTTAAGTCACTTCTCGGCTCGCCCGAGGAAAAGAAGCTTGCCTCCTGGCGCTCTGTTGTAGAGCGTATTAATTCCTTTGAAAGTGAGTACGAAACCCTTTCTCTTGAAGCTCTTAGAAATAAGACACAAGAATTTAGAACCCGTTTGAGTAGCGGAGAAACTCTGGACTCGCTTCTCCCAGAAGCTTTCGCAGCGGTGCGCGAAGCTTCAAAGAGAACTGTCGGCATGAGACACTTCGATGTGCAGTTGCTTGGAGGCTTGGCAATGTATCACGGAGGCATCGCCGAGATGAAGACCGGAGAAGGTAAAACTCTTGTCGCAACTCTCCCTGCATACCTCATCGCTCTAGAGGGTAAGGGAGTGCATGTGGTTACAGTCAACGACTACCTCTCCAGGCGCGATGCTGTCTGGATGGGGCAGATCTACTCTTGCCTCGGGCTCTCTGTGGGAGTGCTAAACGACCAAGCATCTTATTTGTATGACCCAGAACATAAAGAGAAGGACAAGGAACGAGACGAAGTCGGCTCTTTCCAGATTATTTATGAGTTCCTAAGACCAGCCACCAAGCCGGAGGCGTACCAAGCAGATATTACCTACGGCACCAACACTCAGTTCGGCTTCGACTATCTCCGCGACAACCTTGTCTACGATGAGCGTAATCTCGTACAGCGCGATTACCACTACGCACTTGTCGACGAGATCGACTCTATCCTTATTGACGAAGCGAGAACCCCCCTTATTATCTCTGGTAATACTGGAAATGCTGGTGACTTGTATGAGCAATTCTCTCAGATTGCCCGAACCATGGAAGAGGGGAAGGATTACACAGTGGATGAGAAACTCAAAGCCATTTCCCTCACTGACGAGGGTATCAACAAAGCTGAGAAGGCCCTCGGGATTGAAAACATTTATACCGAAGGTGGTATCCGATACGTGCATCACTTAGAAACTGCGGTGAGAGCAAAGGCGCTTTATCATATAGACAAGGAGTACGTAGTGAAGGACGATGAAGTGGTAATAGTGGATGCTTTCACTGGTAGACTCCAACCCGGACGCAGGTGGTCAGAAGGTTTGCACCAAGCAATCGAGGCTAAGGAAGGGGTAAAGATCAAAGAAGAAAGTCGTACCTACGCCTCGATCACTTATCAGAACTTCTTCAGGATGTATAAGAAGCTTGGCGGTATGACAGGAACCGCTCTTACTTCGAAAGAAGAATTTTATAAGGTGTACGGACTTGAGACATACGTCATCCCTACGAACAAGCCCGTAGCGAGAATTGATCACCAAGACCAGATCTTCCAAACTCAGCTCGGCAAGATGAAGGCCGTGGCTAGGAAGGTGAAGGAGCTAAACCAAAGTGGTCAACCAGTACTTATCGGTACGGTCTCGATCGAACACAATGAGCTTCTCTCGAACTTCCTAAAGAACGAGGGTATTAAACACACTGTACTTAACGCCAAGAACCACGAACAAGACGCCCAGATCTATGCTCAGGCGGGTAAGAAGGGAGCCGTGACCGTGGCTACCAACATGGCTGGTCGTGGTGTCGACATTAAGCTTGGAGGTAACCCTAGTACCACCGAGGAGTATGAGGAGGTCAAGTCTCTAGGAGGACTCTTTGTCCTGGGTACTGAGCGTCACGACGCGCGCCGCATCGACAACCAGCTTCGGGGTCGTGCCGGTCGCCAGGGAGACCCGGGCGACACGCAGTTTTTTGTCTCACTCGAGGATTCACTGATGCGCATCTTTGCTGTTGATGCTATCAAGAAGATGATGGGTCGCTTTAATATCCCGGAAGATGAGCCTATTGAGAACAAACTTATCACCAACTCACTCGAGAAGGCACAAGAGAAGATAGAGGGCTTCAACTTTGACGCCCGGAAGCACGTTCTCGAGTTCGACAACGTGCTCAACTTTCAGCGCGGTATTATTTATGAAAGAAGGAAAAAGGTTCTCACAGGTGGGGAAGCGGAGGTGCGCGAATATTTAGATGAGGTAGGGCAGAATCTCGAAGAAGAGACGAAGAAGAAGTTTGAAAGTAAACTCTCGCAACCCGAAGCCTTCGATCCTGTCGCACTAGAAGCTTGGCGCCGCATTATTTTGCAAACCATTGACCTTTTCTGGGTGGACCATTTGGAAATGATGGAGTATCTGCGCGGTAGTGTGAACTTACGCGCCTACGGCCAGCGTGACCCTCTTATTGAGTACAAGAAAGATGGCTTGCGCTTTTTCCGCGAGATGGAGGGCTCTATCGGCCACCAGGTTGCTGAGTTTGTTGTGGCGCTAGATTTGGAGTCACTTGCTTCCGTCAAAGCAACTGCTGTTGAATTAGGTGCCAAAGAAATTACGGCAGCGCATGCAAGAACTCCCGAAGGCGATAAGATTGGCCGGAACGACCCATGCCCATGTGGAGCGATAAATCCAATTACCGGTAAGGTATATAAATATAAGCAATGCGGGTTAATCAACGCCCCGCATCATAAAAAATAACCCCCGCCCCGCTCCTCCGCATCACCTTTCTTTCTCCTTTACTTCTCTACACTCTTTTGTATAAAACAATGCGGTCGTCCTGGTTTGTACTATAATAGGAGAATGGAAGAAAGGATAGATTTTAAGAAAATTATTCTCTTAAGCGTCGGCGCCGTTGGGATTTTGGCCCTGGCTATGGTCGCACCTAATGCGATGCAAATTCTAAGGCCTTTCATAAAGAAAAAGAGAAAGTACGATTTAAAAAGTTATTTAAACCGAAGAGCCCAGAAGTTGGTAAAAGACGGCTACCTTAAGATCGAGACCAGGGATAAGAAGGAATTTTTGACCCTCACGACGAAAGGCAAGCGCGAGCTCCTCTATTATAGAGCTAAGGATAAGAGGGGGAAGCGCCGATGGGATGGCAAGTGGCGGATAGTTATCTTCGACGTCTGGGAGAAAAGTCGCGGGAAGAGAAATATCCTGAGAAACGAGATAAAGGACTTTGGCTTTATCCAACTTCAGAGAAGCGTCTGGATTTACCCCTACGAATGCGGGGATTTTATAGAGCTCCTCAAAACCGATTTGGCTTTCGGGAAGAATATCAGATATATGGTGGTGGAGGACCTGGACCATGATGAGAATTTAAGAAAGTTCTTTAAACTCGCTTGACCCGATTTTTCAAATTTGTACAAAGTGATGCGGTCGTCCGCTTTTGTACAGTATGTGTACAGTATGGAGTTTGTAGAAAAAAACGTGGAATTTGTAGAATTTGTAGAGAAAGGAAAATGTGGTAAGTTAAGGAAGCTTGAGTTTCCCCATGGAAGAAGTACTAAATCTACTCTATCTTATAAATGACGTAGTGCTCCGCCCAGACTTGGCGAGTGCATTTATTATATTTATTTTCTCTTTTGTAAACGAGCTTCTCGCCGTTATCCCTTACGCACTCATTCTCTCTGGCCAGCTTATTTTCCTCACTGATTCGCTTTCTTGGGCACTCCTCGCCAAACTCCTGGTTTTCGTCGCTGTGCCTGTCGGTATTGGAAGTACTTTTGGTACCCTCCTTTTATACTCTCTTGCCTACTTCGGAGGCAAACCATCTGTGAGTAGGTTCCGAGGCTATCTGCGCTTCTCGTGGGAGGACGTGGAGAGAGTTAATTCGCGCTTCAAGGGCATGTGGTATGACGAATTAATCTTTCTCATTATCCGCTCCATGCCTGTCATTCCTTCCTTCCCGCTGACCATAGCGGCAGGGTTCTTTAGGATGCGATTCCTGCCCTATCTCGTCTTAACTTTTGTCGGACTTACCATACGGATGATGCTTACCCTGCTTATTATCGGTATTGGTGTGGGCAGCCTGTCGGAGCTCATGCTTTTGCTTTATAATAAATAGCTGTATGACAAAACAAAAAATTACATGGATTCTTATCTTGATTGTGGTTGTGGCCGGGCTAGTATGGCTTATCAGGACTCCCGGCAAGCCGGGTAAATTGGATGCATTTGCTCAGTGTATTAACGACAGCGGGGCGACGTATTACGCGGCATTCTGGTGCCCGAACTGTAAGAACCAGCAGGCGATGTTCGGCCGCTCAGCACGCCTTCTACCTCGCGTAGAGTGTTCAACTCCAGACGGCAACGGCCAGCTTCAAATCTGCAAGGACGCAGAAGTCACAGGGTACCCAACTTGGGAATTCGCCGACGGCACCAGGCAGACAGGCACTATTCCTCTCGAAAACTTGAGCGAATTTACCGGCTGCGAACTACCAGAGTAATATGGTCGGAATTATCCAAACCATTCTTCCGTACGGTGTCTTAATTTCCCACATCCTTTTAGTTGCATTATTTCTAGCAGTCATCTTTAGACGTACTTGGGGAGCGGGAGTTGTCTTGTACATGGGACGCTACTCACTCGTTATCGGACTCATCATAGCTATTAGCGCTGTTATAGGGAGCCTCTTTTATTCTGAGATTGTAGGATTCCCGCCATGCGTTTTGTGCTGGTGGCAGAGAGTCTTTCTTTATCCGCAGGCAGCGCTCTTCGCCTTGGCCGTTTGGAAGAAGGATTCGGGCGTCTTCCTCTACTCTGGCACCCTTGCCGTTCTTGCAGGTATCGTTGCTCTTTATCACTCGTACGTTTATTGGGGAGGAAAGTCGCTTTTGCCTTGCACCGCTCTTGGCGGAGCCTGCGATAAGATCTACGTGATGGAGTTCGGTTATATTACGATTCCAACTATGTCACTTACTATTGTTCTTTACCTCCTTCTGCTCGCTTGGATAAATCGGATCTATTATTTAAATACTAGTAAATAATTAGTAATGCCCAAAACCATTGTTACGCATAGTGGGAGCTTTCATACTGATGATGTCTTCGCGGTCGCTGCACTGCTTTTAAAATATCCAGATGCAATAGTCGTAAGAAGTAGAGACACTGAAGTGATTAACAAAGCAGATATCGTTGTCGATGTCGGATTGGTATACGATCCCGAATCAAAGAGGTTTGATCATCATCAGCATGGTGGAGCTGGGGTAAGGGGAAATGGTATTCCTTACGCATCTTTTGGTCTAGTCTGGAAAGCTCTCGGTGAGGATCTAGCGGGTCAGGAATCCGCAGCATTGATTGAAGAAAAGCTAGTCATGCCTATTGATGCTCCTGACAACGGCGTTTCTACGTATGAGCAGATTTTTGAAGATGTGCGACCATATACTATTGTTGATTTTATCTACTCGTATTTCTTCAATGGCTACATTAAGAATAAGGAGCAGATGTACGAAACCTTTATGACAGTGGTCGGGGTTGCAAAAGATCTCCTTAAGAGGGAGATTTCCAAATCGCGAGAAAGAGTTGGAGGTATGAAAACGGTTAGAGAAATCCTTGAAACAGTATCAGATAAACGTATCGTGGTGCTTGAGAGTGACTTGCCGTGGGAGCCTGTACTTGTGCCGATTCCTGAAGCTACATACGTTATATATCCACGCAGGGAGGGAAATTGGGGAGTAAAAGGCGTCCCATCTACAATAAAAGGTTTTGAGAGAAAGAAGCTTCTACCGCTCGAATGGTCCGGCCTTGAAGGAAAGGAGTTAAGAGCGATTTCTGGGGTGTCTGATTCAATGTTCTGCCATCGAAACCGCTTTATAGCAGCAGCAGAGAGTAAAGAAGGCGCGGTTAAGCTTGCGGAATTGGCTTTAAACGCCTAATTTTTTCCATATTACATAATACTGCATACCTACATAATAAAAATGCTATAGCATTTTTATTATGTAGTGGGGAAATTATTTTATAAGATCAAAATCCATGCGAAGGTATTTGTCATTCTCAATCTGATCGGCAATTATATAGAGTAAGTCCCGACCGATTCCGTAATCAACCTTCAGAAGTCCGATTACATCCTCGCAATCGTATGGATAGACCCATACGCTGTCTTGTAGCCGTTGGAATCCAGCCGCTTTGAAAATTTCTCTCACTTCGTTTCTTATCCTCTTCTTACTCTCAGGAATGTCGAATATGATAATTCTCCACTTTTTGTCCCACTTTTTCGGTCTAGCTAATTTAAAATCAGCTCTCCGCCAGCGATCTAGAACCTTTTCACCTTGCTTTGTCATTAAGTAATGCCCCTCTTCAAATTTGAGCAAGCCATTTCTAGCCAACCTGCTTGCTGTTGATCTTATTACTTCGTTCCGACGGGGAGGGGAGTCAGAACTAATTCCCAACAGTGATTCCATAACTCGGTTTGTTATTAATTCGGCGCCAAGTCTTCCTCCTGATGCAACTGTTAGGAGTATCGCCTCTTGGATACGTGTACGTCTGATTACTTTCCTATTTTCTTCTTCTAGCTTTCCCATTTGTTATAAATTAATTATATAAATCACCTACATAATAAAAATGCTATAGCATAATTATAATGTATGGGAAGGTGTGGTAAAGTGATGGGTATGTTTATCGATGAACTCACACTACATTTCAAAGCTGGGCGCGGTGGCGACGGTGTTGTCCGTTGGCGCCATGAGAAGGGTATAGACTCCGGAGGCCCTTCGGGCGGTAATGGCGGCAAGGGCGGTGATGTTTATGCAGTTGCGGTGAGAGACCTCGGTGTTCTTTCGAGCTATCGCAATATTAAGGTCTTCGAAGCGGGTAAGGGCGAGGATGGTTACAAAAATACCAAGCAAGGGAGAGAGGGTGATGATATAGAAATAAAGTTTCCTATAGGAGCGCGCCTGACAAATCTCGAGACAGGTCATGTTATAGAACTTTTGAAGGATGGAGAGAAAGTCCTTTTGCTTAAAGGCGGCAGGGGAGGTTTGGGTAATGAACACTTCAAAGGCTCGACCAATGTGAGCCCAAAGCAATCCACTGAGGGCGAGGATGGGGAAGAAACTGATTTCCACGTTGAGCTTCTCCTTTTGGTAGATTTAGGATTAATAGGTTTACCCAATGCAGGCAAGTCGAGCCTTTTAAATACTCTTACAAGCGCAAAGTCTAAAGTAGGGGACTTCCCATTCACCACTCTTAGTCCAAGTCTTGGCGACTACTACGGGCTCATTCTTGCAGACATCCCTGGACTTATAGAGGGAGCGGCGGAGGGTAAAGGGCTCGGGCACAAATTCCTGCGCCATATTGAACGCACAAAAGCTCTCATTCATTGTGTCTCTTCAGAAAACGAAGACCCAATAGATGCATATAAAGTGGTGAGGAAGGAACTAAAACTTTATAATCCTGAGATAGTAGACAAACCAGAGGTCGTCCTTCTTACCAAAATAGATACAATCTCCGAAGAAGAGAAGAAAGAGAAACTCAAGCTTCTAGAGAGCGTAGCTGAGAAAGTTTCCCCCATTTCTATACTAGATGACGCTCTCATTAAGTCATTTGGGGAGCACTTAACCCAGAACTTTAAGTAGTAGAAAATAGCGCCACAAATGGTATGCTATAGGAAATGAGTAGCTATAAGCTCACTGTCGGCCTCGAAATCCACGCCGAGCTCTCGACGCGGACCAAGATGTTCTGCGATTCCAAAAATGACCCAGATGAGACGCGTCCAAACGTCAATATTTGCCCTATTTGTATGGGTTATCCAGGCACGCTTCCTGTTATCAACAAAGAGGCTATACGCTCTGTCTTGAGGCTTGGGCACGCTGTAGGGGGCACAATTGCAAACTACACAGAGTTCGACCGTAAGAACTACTTCTACCCAGATATACCCAAAGGTTATCAGATTAGTCAGTACAAACATCCATTAGTTTCAGGAGGGTCTTTAAACGGCGTTGCTATTACCCGCATACACCTGGAAGAGGATACAGCTAGATCTACTCACGATAAAGGAGATGAAAGTTTGGTTGACTTTAACCGAGCCGGGGTCCCCCTTATGGAGATGGTTACCGAACCAGTGATGCATAGCGCCGCTGAGGCAGCCGCTTTCGCCAAAGAGCTTCAGCTTTTACTTCAGTATCTTGGCGTGTCTGAAGCTAACATGGAGAAAGGTGAGATGAGAGTCGAAGCCAACATTTCAGTTGCTAGGCAAGACCTAGCAACTTTGGGTATGAAGGTAGAGGTTAAGAACATTAATTCATTTAAAGCGGCAAGTAAGGCAATTGAATTTGAATATAAAAGGCAGGTAGCACTACTCGAGAGGGAAGAGGTTATCGTACAGGAGACAAGAGGTTGGGATGAGAACAAGGGGGAGACATTCTCCCAGAGAGTGAAGGAAGAGTCACACGACTACCGTTATTTCCCAGACCCAGATTTGCCCAAACTATTTTTAAGTCAGATTCCAGAGTTTGATAGTAATGTCCTTAAAGCAAGTTTGCCTGAACTTCCATGGGAGAAGCGACAGCGACTGGTAAAGGACTTTGGTATCAAGGAAGCTGATGCAGAAATCTATGTCCGTGACGAGAAATGGAGAGCCTTCTTTGAGGAGGTT
>JANLIM010000019.1 GCA_024654145.1 Candidatus Zambryskiibacteriota bacterium
GGTTAGAAGAAATCCCCCGATATGGTTCGCGGCACGGGCAACTTCTATTTAAGCAGGTCTGGGTAACTTCAGAACTTTTCCATGAGTTTATGGGAAGGCACACCGGGCGCATTGTGCTACTATCCGCGACTTATCCTCCGTTGCCCGTCCTCTGCCGACAGTTAGGGATTGATATTGACGATGTTGAGGGTGGACAGATTTACGATGTACCAACCACCTTTGACCCAGAAAAGGCCCCTGTCTATTTGTGGCCGGTGGCAAGCCTGTCATACGCCAATATGGAAACCGAAACTCCAAAGATTATAAATGCTATCAAGAAAATACTGAAACGGCATCCCGGACAGCGCGGTGTTATCCATTGCACCTCATACGCCCTGGGCCAGAAGATTGCTTCAGGTGTTAATTCCCCAAGGTTAATCACACATACCTCGGAAACCAGGCAAGAAGTAATATCTGGGTTTACCGATGAACATTCTACTAAATACGCAGACGACGCCGTATTGGTCTCGCCCTCGGCAGAGAGAGGCTTAGACCTACGGGAAAATTTGTGCCGGTTTATCGTTATCACCAAGGGGCCATTCAAATCACTAAATGACAAGGTTGTGAATGCACGTCTTTATTCATCCGGCGAAGTTGGAAAGCTTTGGTATGAATCCGACATGATGTGTACCTGTGAACAGGATGCGGGCCGTGGGGTTAGATCAAAAAACGATACCTGTACTATTTATATTCTTGACCAAAAAGTAGAAGATTTATTCCTGAAAAAGCCGTCGCTATGGAGTAAGAATTTCCGTGAACAAGTTGATGTGTGGTCTAAGAACGAGCTATTGGATAATTAGCCCACCATCTCCGCCGTGCCTAAGTGGTGGGTTGAGGCTATAGGTTGAAAATGGTAAATGGAGGTAGCATGAAACCGTACTATGAAGAAAAGGGGATTACGATATACAACTGTGATTGCCGAGAGGTATTGCCTGACCTTCCGCCAGTAGATTTGATTTGCACTGATCCGCCATATAATTGTAAAAAAGATTATGGCACATATCAAGATAATTTATCTACAGAAGAATACCAATCATTTATGGCTGATGTTGTTTCTTTGTCTCGCAAGGTTGCAACCAACCAATTTTGGGTAGCTCCTCGCTATCAGATGTTATTTTTCTTGACCCTGTTTCCCGATTCACATTTAATTGTTATCAGACGTGGTGCAAGAGGCCCCTTGCGTGGAGGTGGATGGACGGACCAATTTGAAACAGCATTGGCTGTGGGAAAGCCATCAAAACCAGACCTTGATTTATGGGAAGGTATCCGGCTTAAAGGGGAAGGGTATTATTTTAGAGAAAAAACCTATGGGCATCCGGGATATACTCCATTGCCAATTATGAGAAAAGCAATAGGTTTGTTGTCAATAGGTTCAATTTGTGACCCCTTCTGCGGTACGGGTACGTCACTGTTTGCTGCTAAAAATATAGGACGTAGGGCTGTGGGATGTGAGATTAGTGAAGCATACTGTGAAATATCAGCTAAGCGATTATCCCAGGAAGTCTTTGATTTCGGCTAACGCCGGTTTGAGCGGCTGGACTCCATACTTAAAGATTTAGCTTGACTTCTATAACTTTTCCTGATAAAGTAGGCTCATGAATGTCAGAGGATATGAATATCGGGTTTATCCAAATCAGGCACAGATAGGGCAACTTGAACAGATGCTCGGTAATGCCAGATGGATTTATAATTGGTCTCTTGCCCGAAGAATTGAGGCATACCAGAAGGACAAAAAGACCATGAGTGCCTTTACGCTCATGACCGAGCTGACGCAACTCAAGAAGAAGCCTGAATATGAATGGCTGAACCTCTCCGTTGCTCAAAGTCTTCAGCAGTCTATTGTGAATATGGAAAAAGCCTTTACCCGTTTCTTTCGGGAAAAGCACGGATTCCCTAAGTTCAAACGCAAGCATGACAAGCGGCAAACGGTCGGCTTTCCTCAGAATACCAAAATTGACTTTGACGCAAATAGAGTATTTGTTCAGAAACTCGGATGGATACCGACAAGGATCAGCCGAGTATTTGAGGGCAAAATAAAAACCGCTGTAATCAAGAAGACAGCGACAGGGAAATTTTTTGTTTCAATTTTTGTTGAGACCGAAGACAGGAAAGTAAAACAGAAGCCGATCCGCAAAGCAACGGCGGTAGGAATTGATACCGGAATAAAGACCTTTGCCGTCCTTTCAGATGGAACGGAGATAGAGAACCCAAAGCATCTAAAAAGCTCGTTGACACGTTTGAAAATCTTACAGCGGAGGGTAAGCCGGAAGGTTAAAGGTGGGAGCAATAGGCACAAGGCTGTCTTGCAACTTGCACGGTATCATGAGCATGTCGCAAACCAGAGGAAGGATTTTCTCCATAAGATGACAACTGAGATAGTCAATCGGTTTGATACGGTTGTGGTAGAAAATCTGAATATTGCGGGGATGATGAAAAACCATTGCCTTGCTCAGAGTATAGCAGATTTGGGGCTTGGAGACTTTTACCGGCAATTGCAGTACAAGGCGGCAGACAGAGGAAAGAATTACCTTGAA
>JANLIM010000027.1 GCA_024654145.1 Candidatus Zambryskiibacteriota bacterium
TCAGTTCAAAGCCACCACGCGCTCCGCGCGTGCGAAGATCAATCGCTTCGCGATTGTTCAAAATGGGTTCGTGCAAAGGTTAAAATCTCTCCGCCTTCGCCCGCCATAGCTTTAGCGTCGGCGGGATTCGCCTAGCAAAAGCATGACGGGCTACGGCGGACGAAGTCCGCCAATATCTATTCTCCCCCTTCCAGATGCACAGTTCTTGTAGGGAAAGCGATTGAGACATCCTGTTTCTCTAGTGCGTCTTTGATCTTGAGAAGAATTTTCTGATGGATATCCATGTATTCGTTGTAGTCGGAGGACTGGAGATAATAAACAACTTCGAAGTCCAAGGAGGATTCTCCAAACGAAAAGAAGTGAGCACGATCAAATCGCACCAGATCTACTGAATCTATTATTTTCTTAATAGCACCTGGAATCTTTTTAAGCTCGGCTGTCGATGTGCCATAAACCACTCCGAATGAGAAGACCACTCTTCTCTCCTGCAACTTCTTGAAGTTGTGGACACGAGTGCTTGTCAACTCTTGGTTCGAGATCACGATCTCTTCTCCTTGGAGAGCTCGTATGCGCGTAGTTTTGATACCAATATTCTCCACTACACCCATATCAGAACCAACAATGATAAAATCTCCCGGCACAAAAGGTTTGTCGAAGTAAATTGAAAAGGAGCTAAAGAGGTCCGAGAGCACACTCTGGAGAGCAAGTGCAACGGCTATGCCGCCGATGCCGAGACCAGCCATAAGAGATGTGACATTTACTCCAAGGTTCGAAAGAGCAAAGAGGATAGCTACTACCCACAGAATACCTTTGACTATCCTGCCTATGAGCGTAATAGCAGCCTTAGTACCTTCGTTCTCTTCTCTCAACTTGTACTTCCCTGCGGCGTAATCCACAAACACAGCCAGGGATCTTACTACTTGGTACACTACCCATATCACAAGGATAAGATCGAAAACACTTTGTAAAAAGTCTGGGATCACAACAAACTTCAAGGCAAAGTAGAAAGAGAGGAAGATGTAGAATGGTGGCCGAAGATTTTTAAGTATCTCTACAAATGTTTCATCCAGGTCTGTCTTGGTTCTCTCCGCAATACGCCCGAGCTTTGACAAAACAACGTCATGGAAAATTTTGAAAACAAGTAAAAGAGCCGCAAACACCAGAATGAGAGTAAGGTAATCATAAACAGTATTCTGGCCCAATGAGTAATTTAAAATCTCCATGATCTTTATCGCACTATAACATGATGACCTACCCGAAGGTCAATGGCGCATAACTCCGCGATAGAGTTATAATTAATTCTTAACATAACAAAGCTTCATGATCTCACTAGAAGACTTCTTAAAAGTAGAAATCCGCATGGGTAAAATTATTTCTGTGGAGAAAGTTGAGGGCTCAGAGAAGCTTCTTAAACTTATGGTTGACCTAGGCCCCTCCTCCGCTAAAGCTTCGGAGGGCGAAGGAAGAGACATCCGCCAAATTCTTTCGGGGGTTGCTAAAGCTATCCCTGAACCAGAATCCATTGTCGGCAAAATGGTGCCAATCATTGCAAACCTCGCTCCCCGTCAGATGATGGGTATGGAAAGCCAGGGTATGATGCTTTGTGCCGACAACGGTATGCCAATCCTTCTTCATCCAGCTGAAGATGTTTTGCCTGGAAGTATTGTTAAATAGTTGGTGTATAATTTTATTAATGGCAAAACCTGTAGCATTTAAAATTGAGTGGGATGCTCACGAGTATGAGCATAAAGAGAGGAGCCAGGACTGGTTCTGGGCAGTGGGTATTATTACCTTCGCTATTGCTATCACTTCCGCTATATTCGGTAATGTCATCTTCGCCATTCTCATACTGACAGCCTCCTTCGCACTCGCACTTTTCATAAACCGCCCTCCAGAGGATGTGCATGTGGTCATAGATGAAAAAGGTGTTACTAAGGGCCGCATTCACTACCCCTACTCCACCCTCAAGTCTTTCTGGATAGATACAGAACATCCTCACAACAAAATCATTCTACGTTCCGAAAAGCTCCTAATGCCTCTTATTGTGGTCCCTCTTGGTGATGAAATAGATGAGGAAGCGCTAGAAGAAGTATTGGAAAAGAATCTGGTAAAAGAATTCCACGCTCTCCCATTTGTCGAACGGCTCTTAGAATACTTCGGGTTTTAATAAAGAAGAGGAGTGCCGCGCGGCGCGGCACTCCTCACGATACCCCTCTGCACTCACGCTACCGATTACTCCGTTACGGATCGGGATCCTTCGGCGAGTCACGCGCCCAGCTGAACTGGACGCGCCGGCGGTTGGTCAAGGCCAAGACTTTTCTCATAGGCGGGCCTCCAAGGAGCAGCTAGACGCACGTTGCATCTGTCTCCATATTTAATATTACTCCTCTAAAATAGATTGAAAAGTGTAACTGTGTATAAGAAAAATTAGTGGTCACGCATAAAATTCTGCTGAATTTTTGCTCGACCCCGCCTCGAAGCCGCCGCTTCTGCGGCTAGCACAAAAGATAACATCTTTTGTGCTCCCAGTAGGAATCGAACCTACATCGTATCCTCCGCAAGGATATATCCTATCCATTGAACGATGGGAGCGTAGGTTACAAGCTTAAGCAAGCTTCTTAACCATCTTTGAGAGACGAGCCTTCTTTCTAGAAACGGTATTTCTGTTCAAAGTTCGGCCCTTGGATGCTTTGTCGAGCGCTTTCTGAACCTTAGGCATGAGAGCCTGAGCGGCTTTCTTATCCCCTGCGGCGATAAGCTTCTTCATAGATTTGACCGCCTTGCTTACTTCGTCCTTGCGACGCGTATTGAAAACGCGCTTGCGCAGGGACGCTCTGTGAGCTTTCTTGGCTGATTTAGTGATTGGCATGAGAGCATCTTACAGAATATAGCTTATAATAGCAATATGATTAGCGCTTTAAGCGGAACAGTACTTCACAAAGATCTCCACAGCCTCGTCGTCGATGTTGGCGGTGTGGGATACAAGGTTTCTGTTACTACAGAAACGGCACTGGAGGCTATGCCGAGCTCCCCTATCTTTCTTTGGACCCATCTTGCTGTTCGGGAAACTTCACTCGACCTATATGGATTTTTGGGAAAAGAATCTCTGGAAGTTTTTGAACTCCTCATTACGATCTCTGGCATTGGGCCTAAAAGCGCTCTTGGTATTCTCAATGTCGCAACACCCTCCATGCTCAGGCAAGCTGTTGCAAGCGGAGAAACATCTTATCTCACCCGCGTCTCAGGTATCGGTAAGAAAAATGCAGAAAAAATCGTGCTCGAACTCAAAGACAAGCTCAAAGTCACTGAAGTGGACACTTCGACAAGCTCAGCACAAGTAAGGGATGAGGGTGATGCGCTTGAAGCACTCGTCTCTCTCGGTTACAGCGAACGCGACGCACGAGAGGCACTGAAGAGAGTGCCTAAGGAAGTTGAAGGGGCTGCAGAAAAAGTAAAGCACTCTCTTAAAACTCTAAGCACTAAATCCTAAACTCTAAACAAATCACAATGACCGAAACTCAAAATTTAGGATTTAGAAATTAGGATTTAGGATTTAACTTTTATGCCTGAATTACCGGAAGTCCAAACGACCGTAGATGGTATCAATAAAACAGTCCGTGGCAGGACTATTATTGGCGTTACCACTACATACAAAAGCCCGTTTTATAAAGGAAAAGACGAGATCAAGGATCCGGAGTTTTTCAAAAAATTTAGTAAAAGAGTAATCGGGCAGAAGATTCTCAAAGCAGAACGTAGAGCCAAAAATATTTTAATTCATCTATCTGGAGGAGATACTATCCTTGCTCATATGAAGATGACAGGCTACTTCTTCTACAACCCACCCCTTGATGCGCAGTTTATCCGCCTGGTTTTTGATTTAGACAATGGTGATAAATTAGCACTTTCAGACATGAGAAGGTTCGCCAAGGTCACTATCATGAAGACCAGTGAGCTTACCCACTCAAAGCATCTAGCGAACATCGGACCGGAACCGTTGGACCCAAGCTTTCAGCTTAAAGCTTTTAGCTTACAGCTTCTTAAAAGACCGAACGGAAAAATAAAACAAGTACTCATGGATCCTTCCATCATCGCAGGCATAGGCAATATATATTCGGACGAAATTCTTTGGCGCACCGGCATCCATCCCCTATCTTTAGTAAAAAGCATTCCCGATAAAAATCTCAAACTCGCTTTCAAAGCCATGAAGGAAGTTTTGAAAAAGGGTATAGATTTTGGTGGAGACTCGATGTCTGATTACAGAAATATAGAGGGTGCCAAAGGAAGGTTTCAAGACCATCATCGCGCGTATAGGAAACATAAAACTCTGTGCACAAAGAAAAGCTGCCCAGGCATACTCGATAAAGTAGTGATCGGTGCCCGCAGTGCCCACTTCTGTCCAGTCCATCAAAAACTCTATGGTCAAAAATAAAACTTGTGTACTTATTCTAGAAAACCTGCGAAGCGTTGAGAATACGGCCTCAATCTTCCGCACTGCTGAGGGACTCGGAGTTTCTAAAATCATTCTTGTGGGCACTACTCCAGCCCCAGTAGACAGGTTTGGAAGAAAGAGAAAAGATTTTGCCAAAGTTTCTTTGGGTTCGGAAGATATGATGGATTGGGAGTATGTGAGCGAGGATAATTTTCAATTTACAATTTCCAATTTACAAAATGATGGATTTAAAATTATCACTCTAGAACAAGACCCTAAAGCCAGGAAGCTAAAAAGCTTTGAAGCTAATAAGCTCGAGCGCTTCGCACTAATTGTCGGGAACGAAGTAGATGGTGTATCAAAGGTAGCCCTTGATAATTCCGACGAGATAGTTGAGATACCTATGCAGGGTAAGAAAGAGTCTTTAAACGTTTCCGTCTCCACAGGCATAGCGCTGTTCGTGTTACTCCCCCATACCAAATAAAGCACTGCGCTTTAGCGCAAAATATAATTGGTGTTTAAGTTGGCGTGGGGGTAAAATATATCCATGCTAAATCCATTTCCAGACTTACTTACATATTCAATGCTTGCTCCCCTTATTCTCAGGCTCGTCGTCGGGCTTATCTTCATTGATCTTGGCATTCTTAAATTTAAATCCGAGAAAGAGAGGTGGATGGCCTCATTTAACACTCTCAACATCCGCCCCGCAGACCTCTTTGTTTATCTCTATGGTGCTCTGCAAATCGCTGGCGGCGTTCTCCTCCTTCTCGGGCTTTGGACACAAGTAGCTGCACTCGCCTTTGTCATCTTTACCGGCATCGAGCTCTACATAGAGATGACAGCACGTGAGGTACTCAAGCGTGACCTCGTTTTCTACCTCCTCATCTTCACCATTTCTCTCTCTCTTCTCCTCACCGGTGCCGGCGCTTACGCAATCGACATACCGTTATAATTTTTGTATAGTTTCCAAGTATTTTGCGCCCATAGCTCAGTCGGTAGAGCAGCTCCCTTTTAAGGAGATGGTCGTAGGTTCGATTCCTACTGGGCGCACTAAAGCTTCAAAAGCATCTTTTCTACAAAGGTCTCGGTCTCTTCATTCCCTCTCCTCACTTCATGGTAGCCTTTGATCAAATCCTCGGAGAATTTCTCCAGCTCTCCTTCTTTAAAATTTTTTAGAAATCCCTTGGCTTTGCTATACGGATACGCCTTCATATCCGCTTCTTCAGCACTCTTGGTGCGGCTCGCCAGAAGCATGGTTTTGACCTGCCAAAAGACTTTGAAAAATATTTCTTCCGCTACCATACCGCTTGCAAGCGCTTTCTGATACAAAACCCAGGCTTCTTTTTTATTACGGCTGCCGATTGCATCAGTAAAAGCGAAGATGTTAAACTCTCCCCTGGCTTTGGGACCTATAGTGTCAAGGGCCGTCCTTGACACATCGTTGTCAAAGACGGTCTTTGACATAGTCTCACCAAAAAGATTCTGTCCGTACATTTCCGGATGTATTTCGACCGGCTCTAAATTGAATTCTTGATTTTCTTCATTCATAAATCTTGAATCATAAATCCACTCTCTTCATCTCTCCCCAATTATCTCCTACATTCGCTTCAGCCACTATCGGCACTCCCCGACTTACATTCGGATCAAGCACCTCTTCCATAATTTCTTTAAAGTCTTTTACCGTTTTATCCACCAGCTTCTCCTCTACTTCAAAAACGAGTTCATCGTGGATCTGGAGCACTAAGTGGACCTTATCTGATTTACCATTCTTCTTGATGAGATCATCGATCCTTTTCATAGCGATTTTGATGATGTCCGCCTGTGTGCCCTGAATAGGTGCATTGATAGCCATCCTCTCCGCTTGCGCGCGGATAAAAGGAAGATGAGACTTGAAGCCGGAGAAATACCGACGGCGCCCAAACATTGTCTCTGTGTAGCCTCTTCTCTCTGTCTCAGCCTTAACCTTGTCGAGATACGCCGCCAATCCGGTAAAAGTGCTGAAGTATTCGTTATAAAACTCCTGCGCCTCTTTCCTGTCCGACCCGAGATTTACTCTAAGGGCGCTCACCCCCATGCCGTAAAGGATGCCGAAGTTGATGGTCTTCGCCTTGATCCTCATGCCTTTGTCTACCTTATCTGCCGGTACTTTGAAAACTCTCGAAGCTACTCCAGCGTGAGCATCTTCCCCATTTTTAAATATCTCAATCAGTTTTTTATCTTGACTGAGTATTGCGGCTAAACGTAATTCGATTTGTGAATAGTCTAAAGCCACAAGCTTAAAGCCCTTCTCCGGAATGAAAGCGTTTCGAATAGCTCGTCCAAGCTCGGTCTTGTTAGGAATATTCTGAAGATTTGGGTTATTGGAAGCCATGCGCCCTGTGACTGCACCGTTCTGCTGAAAGGTGGAGTGTAAACGAGAATCCTTGTCCAAGAGAGGTGGGATAGCATCAATATAGGTAGAAAGAAGTTTGGAGAGCTCCCTGTATTCAAGAATTAACCCAATAATACGGTGTTTTTCACGCAGTTTCTCTAGCTCAGATTCTTTGGTCGAGAGAGCACCACCTGGAGTCTTCTTCTGCTTCTTGTCTGCAAGACCAAGTTTGTTGAAGAGGATGTCTCCCAGAATTTTCGGCGACTTGATGTTGAACTCCTCCCCCGCTTCTTTCCAAATCTCCTTTTCCAACCGCGAGAGCTCTTTGTGATATGTATCCGAAAGATTTTTTAAAACTTTTTTATCAATCTTGATTCCTCTTTCATTCATCTTCTCAACCACAGGAAGGATGGGTAGCTCGATCTCCTCGAAGACGTTCCTTACATTGCGCTTATCCAGCTCAGTGTTTATCACTTTCTCCGCCTCTTCAAGAGTCTTAGCTTTGGTGAAGTCCAGGATCTCCTCCACCCCTGGGTTTGTGATATTGGAATCAATGACCCAGAGAGCAAGTCCAAGTTCTTTTACTTTCCCTGGATCGAATCTTAAGGTCAGACCTTGAGAATCAGTACTTAAGGTCTGACCTTTTTTTGCCTTGACAATATCTGGTTTCTCCACCAACTTTTTAACTCTCTCACTCAAAGTTCTAAAACCAAGTTCTTTGAAAAGCTCGAGAACATTCTCTATTTTCAAATTCTCTCTCCAGGTGCCGGGTAATTTAAAATTAATGGGCGCATCAGTGCGGATCGTCGCCAGAGTTTTGGAAAAGAGTGCTTCCTCCTCATTTTCTAACAAAAGATTCTTTATGCGTTCCGTTATTCCCGCCTCCGCCAAGGCTTCGGCGAGGCGAGGCCCGCCTTTTTTTAAAACTTTATAAATCTCTTCAACAGTTCCAAACGTTGTGATGAGAGAGGTGGCGGTCTTTTCCCCGATGCCTTTGACTCCGACAATGTTGTCAGACGGATCTCCACGCAAACCTTTGTAATCTATAAGCTTGTCCGGTGCAAAGTGGAATCTCTCCATAACCCTTTCCTCATCATAAAGAATGGTGTCATTGAGCCCTTTTTTAAGCGTATAAACCTGCACCTTTTTACCATCTATGAGCTGCATGGTGTCCATATCACCCGAAGCAATAATAATTTCAATACTTTTATCCTTCTTCAAATCTTCTACAACAGTGCCTATAACATCATCCGCTTCAAAACCTGGGCAAGAATACACCGGTATACCAAAAGCTTTGAAAATGTCTTTCGCCCGTTCCAGTTGCAACTCCAAGTTCTCATCATTCTCCTTCCTCCCTGCTTTATAACTTTCTGCCGCTTCGTGTCGGAAGGTTGGACCCGAAAGGTCAAAAGCCGCCACGATATAATCCGGCTTCAAATCCTGAACAATTTTAATAAGCATAGCGACCAGACCATAGAGAGCGCCAGTCGGCTCGCCTTTGGTGTTAGAGAACTCCGGTAGCGCATGATACGCGCGATGGATGATCGCGTGGGAGTCCAGCAATACCAGACGCTTCTTATTAGTTTGTTTCTTGCTTGGCCCGAGCGCAGTCGAGAGGTTTCTTGTTTCTTGTTTCTTCATATACTTATTTCTCTAGTATCTTCATCAACATGTTTAAAAGAAACTTTAATCGCATTGTTAGGAATCAATCCCGGCACATTCTCTGGCCATTCAATAAAAATAAGATTCTCAGGGTTCTTTACCAATTCCTCCCAGCCTAGATGCAGTAATTCCGATTCTTTTTCAATTCTATACGCATCTATGTGAATAAACTTCTTAAAACCTTTGAAATCTATTTCATAAATTTTCTCTATGACAAATGTGGGGCTATGCATATTCTCAGTAATACCAAGAATTTTCCCTACCTTTTGTGTGAACGTGGTCTTACCTGCGCCTAGGTCTCCCTGCAGGGCAACTACTGCTGCTTGAGGACCGGGTGCTAAAGATTCGACTAGGGCATGGGGAAGAAGATTCATAATCGTATTATACATAAAGGCCGGGACGCTAGTCCCGGCCTCATTATCTGCATCCACCTTTGCCGCTGGGTAGTCGAAGGTTGTCGACTTCCCAAACCTCGTCTCGTGATCCATTGTAGATGTCCACAAAGAATTTTTTGACTTCGGAACCAAGATACTCGAGCTTGTCCGAATATCCCTTTGCGACAAGGTACAGTCCGCGATTGTACCCACTGAAAGCGTTTGACGTCAAAGCCACTTGAGCCGATCGGCTAAAGGGTAAGGCCTTGATCTCGGTTCCCCGCGCGCTTTCCAAATCAATGAAAGCGGCGCAGTTGTTTACCACGAGCACCCTAGCCCCAACTTGAGGCATAAATACTCGTCGCTGTTTTCCGCCCACTACGCCAGTGGTGGCGCATCCCGTAGCTACCGCTACGACGAATGCCAGTGAAATCAATCTCATCATCTGAGCACCTCCAGTGCTTTATCCTTTTATATTATACCATGTTAAGTATTCAAAAGTCAATACGTCAAAATAGCCATAGAACTTAGTCTTTCGGGTTACAATAGATAAATATGGTTATCTTTGATGAAGACAGGCAAAACGAAAGGGTCAAGATACTAAGGCAAAAGGAGGAAGAAGAACTTGCTTCAACTCTAGCTGCGCACCATGGCGTCCCCTACCTCGACCTCTCTGCACACCCTATCAATCTCGATGCCCTAAGAGTGATTAAAGAAGCCGAGGCAAAAGCAGCCGAGATAGCAGTCTTTAACGCTACAGACAAAAAAATCGATGTAGCGGTACTTTCTCCCAAGAATGAGAAGTCTATCGCAGCAATCGAAGACCTTAAGCATCGGGGCTTTATCCCAGAAATCTTTATGGTCTCGCACCAATCACTCAACAAAGTCTGGGAGCGCTACAAAGACCTTTCGTATTCCTTCGAAACCAAATCAGGTGCTCTCGATATCTCTAACGACGAGATTATGGAGGTTACCAAACAAGTTCATTCTCTCGAAGACATCAAGAAAATGATTGAGAACGTGCTCTCTCTTAAGCGGGCATATCGTATTTCAAAGATACTTGAAATTATCCTTGCCGGGGCTATCAGCCTCAAAGCTTCTGACATCCACCTCGAGCCAGAGGACGCAGACCTACGCCTTCGCTATCGACTCGACGGTGTTCTGACCGACATCCTTCATTTTGATACAGAAACATTTGAGCTTCTGCTCTCGCGCATCAAACTCATTAGCGAACTCAAACTTAACGTGAAGGAAAAGGCGCAAGACGGCCGCTTCTCCATCAAGCTCGCTGGCTCAGAAATTGAAATCCGCACTTCTCTTCTACCCGGCCCGAATGGCGAGTCTGTGGTAATGCGTGTACTTAACCCAAACGCTATTTCTGTAGAATTAGAAAAGCTTGGTATTCACCCTAAGCTCTACGAAATATTGAACCACGAGATAAAAAAGCCTAACGGTATGATCCTCACTACCGGTCCAACGGGCTCCGGAAAGACGACCACTCTCTACGCTTTCTTAAAAAAGATTTATACCCCGGATATCAAAGTGATTACAATAGAGAACCCAATTGAGTACCACCTACAAGGCATCGTTCAAACTCAGACCGACCCCGACAAAGGCTATACATTTGCGGAAGGTCTTCGCAGTGCCCTACGCCAGGACCCGGATGTGATCATGGTGGGAGAAATCCGTGATAACGAAACAGCAGCCACAGCTGTAAACGCCGCTCTCACTGGACACCTCGTGCTCTCCACTCTCCACACTAATAATGCCGCAGGAACATTCCCTCGCCTCCTCGACTTAGGTATCAATCCCAAAGTGGTGAGCTCGGCACTCAGCATTTCTATTGCCCAACGCTTGATAAGAACTCTTTGTCAGGAGTGCAGGAAAGAAATTCCTCTGGAAGGAACGGACAAAGAAAAGGTGGAAAAGGTTCTTGCCGGCATTACAGACCAATCGTACTTGGAAGGCGTCCAAAGAGAGAGGGTATGGATGCCAGTCGGTTGTGAGAAATGTAACAATCTCGGATACAAGGGTCGCTTAGGTGTCTATGAAGCTATCCTCGTAGATAACGAAATAGAAAAAGTGGTGATAGAAAATCCTTCCGAGCGCGACATTCGTGAAGCTTCCAAAAAGCAAGGCCTCCTAACGCTCGCGCAAGACGGAGTTCTAAAGGTGTTGAATGGCCAGACAACTATAGAAGAACTTGACCGTGTAGTGGATATCTCGTCCTCTTTATAAGCTATTGTAGAGGCCCTGTTTTCATGGATAATGAAAAGCAGATGTTCTTTGGAATCCAGCAAATAAATCTCTAAGCAACACTTTGAGAATGAACTAAAAGCTAAACGATTCCGACGAGGATAGCCTCAGTTGCCGCAAGCGGTACCAAGAGCGTCCTTAGGGAAAAGTCCAAATGCCCCGAAGGGCACGTTGCTTAGAGATTTATGGGCTGGAAATGAACTTATCTTTACCTTCATAGTCTAGCACATAATATTTTTCATGTCAAGTCATAAGAGCAAAGCCATCAAGGAAGAGGAATTGCCCGAAGAGGCCGCACAAACCTCCTATTTGGACAAAGAATTACGCCCTTCGAGCTGGAAGGACTATGTCGGGCAAAAAGCCGTCAAAGAAAACCTCAATATTCTGATCAAAGCAGCCGCTGAGCGCGGCACTCCTCCAGAACACGTGCTTTTCTACGGACCGCCAGGGCTCGGCAAGACCACTCTCGCCCACCTAGTGGCTCGTGAGACAGGAAGGAATTTGAAAATCACCTCAGGGCCCGCTATTGAGAGAGTGGGAGACCTTGCTTCCATTCTTACTAACCTAGCAGCTGGCGACATTCTTTTTATTGACGAGATCCACCGACTCAATAAAACTATTGAAGAAGTGCTCTACCCTGCTATGGAGTCTGGTGTACTCGACATTATTATCGGTAAGGGGCCTTCTGCCCGTACCATTCAGCTTGAGCTTCCCCCATTTACACTTCTTGCCGCCACAACCCGTGTCGCCATGATTTCTTCTCCTTTGCGAAGTCGTTTTTCCGGAGGAGTCTTCCGATTGGAGTTTTATACTGAGGAAGAAATAGAAGAGATCCTCCGCCGCTCGGCCAAAATTATTGGTGTGGATATTAAAGAAAGCGCGGAGAAAGAGATCGCCAAACGCAGTCGTTTCACTCCTCGTACTGCCAACTACTTCTTGAAGCGCGCTCGTGACTTCGCTCAAGTGGAAGGTAGAGTGTTAGATATTGAAACAGTACATCACGCCTTGAAGCTCTTAGGTATTGATGAAAAAGGGCTTTCCCCATCGGATCGCCAGCTTTTGGAAATCATGGCCGATAAATTCGGTGGAGGTCCAGTTGGTCTCGGCACTTTGGCAGCAGCCCTCTCGGAGGAGGAAGCTACTATTGAAGAATTTAACGAACCATATCTTCTCCAGCTCGGGCTTATAGAACGCACCACCAGAGGCAGGATGCTGACACCTCACGCTTATGAACATCTCGGTAAAATTGCGCCTGATAATATTCAAAAGAAATTACTCTAATGTCAGGGCACAACAAATGGTCAAAGATAAAAAGGCAGAAAGCGGGCACAGATGCCGCCAAGTCTAAGATCTTTTCCAAGATGGCGCGGCTCATTTCTACAGCATCCCGCCAGGTGAAGGGTGATGTGAACTCTCCTGTTCTTAGAACTGCCATAGATAAAGCGAAGGAATACAACATGCCGTCTGACAATATAGAACGGGCTGTGAAGAAAGGCTCGGGCTCTGAATCAGAAGCAATGGAAGCTATCACATACGAATCCTACGGCCCAGGAGGCTCAGCACTTGTTATCGAAGCACTTACCACTAATAGAAATAAGGCCGCGCAGGAAGTGAAGTTTATTCTTTCCAAACACGGATTCGCTTTAGCTGCTCAAGGTTCTGCCACTTGGGCGTTTAAAAGAGACCCGAGAACCCACGACCTAGAACCAACAACTACTGTAAAAATTTCCGAGGAAGACTCAAATGCTTTAGAAAAATTAATAGAAGAGTTGGAGGACAATGACGAAGTCCAGGAGGTCTACACAAACGCTGAGTAGGACAATTTATTATTAACTTCATTGAAAATCTGCATACGATAACTTTACGCCATAGCGTAAAGTTATCGGATGGGAAAATTGGAATTTTGATTAATTTAATTTAAAATTTTTTTCCTAAGTTTTTGCGTATTGCCGTGTTTCAAAAGACCAAGATAAGAAGCTCTTGATTCTTCTGAAAAATTTTTGGATAGGTTCTTGAACATTCTCCTCTTAGTCACCGTTCTCAGGACTCTATGATCAGGAAAATGCACCCAGCCTAGGAAATCCACACCGGAAGCATAAGTTTTGATAAAAACTTTGTCGGGATGAAGTTCCAGTTTCAGCTTATTTCCGAGAAAATGCACAATATACTGATATACTGTACATAAACAGTCTTTATCTGAGGACAGAATGACAAAATCATCAGCGTAACGAATGTAATGCTTGGCCTTGAGTTTGTGCTTCATAAATTGATCGAACTCATTCATATAGATGTTGACCAAAAGCTGGGAAGTGAGATTACCAAGCGGCAGACCCTTGCCTGGTCCGGTTGAGTGGAAACTTGTGATGATTATTTTGAGTAAACCGGCAGTATCTTTGTCTTGAATATATTTTGCCAGAATTTGCAGTAATATCTCGTGATTAACTGAAGCGAAGAATTTCCTCACGTCGCATTTGAGCACCCAGCACTGTTTGGTATAGTTCCTAGAAACCCGGTTTCCAAAATCCATAAATCTATTTAGAGCCCTGTGCGTGCCTTTGTTTAAACGGCAGGAGTAGGAATCATGAATAAATCTTTTATCGAAGTAGGGGTACAAAATCCGGTAGACTGCATGATGAAGCAACCGATCCCGCACTGTAGCCTTGTGAATATTCCTCGGTTTGGGATCAGAAATATTGAACGGGTGATAACCTCCATGGCAATAGTTCCGATCGGACAAGTCAGCATGTAAGGAAAGAATATTATCCATTAAGCTAAGCTGAAATTCCTGCACATCTTTCTTGCCGCGTTTCCATCTCACGAATTCTTTCCACGCCTCAAGAAGATTTTCAACGGAAATGATACTATCATAACTATGATTCAAACCGTAAAAAGCCCCCCCCCAACGAGTTTTGCCGATCTTGGTCAAACTCATTGCCGCTTACAAACTTTGGTATAGCTACTGGATCCATTTAGATAAATTAGCTAAGTTTGGCCTAGGAGTAAAGGTAGAATCTTTGTTTATTGAGACAATCCAAAATATTTTTATCGCCAGTCGCAAAGCAAAACAGGATAGACTTGAATATCTGAATAAGGCATCTGACACACTCGATCTTTTGAAATTTACACTTCAGATAATGTGGGAGATAGGGCTATTGGACAATAAGAAATACATAGTTTTATCAAAGCACTTAGGGGAAATTGGCCGAATGCTCGGCGGCTGGCAGAAACAAACAAGAACTCCGTAAGGAGTTCTTGAACGAAAAGACTTGCGAGAGAACCTGGTTGCCCGCGTTCCACCTGTTCGGATTCGTCACCGAGTTGGCGTTCACGTTCCAGCCGCCGTTGTCGGCGTTCCAGTTCGCGTTGACGGCCCAGATTTCGTGCGGAACACCTTCCGTGCCACCACCTATTGATTCGCCGTCTGACGAAACTCAAGGTTGTATCGAATTTGGGATCTCTATCCCGCAGTATCCCGCACCAAGTATTTTCATTTTTTAGGGCTCTGATATCAAGAGTAATGCGCGCCCAGGATTCGGCCGCCTGA
>JANLIM010000034.1 GCA_024654145.1 Candidatus Zambryskiibacteriota bacterium
CCAGTCGGAAGGGTTGTCTGGGTTTATGCGACCAACCTTAATAAGCTCGGCTTCCAGCTCTTTCTTCTCGGCTTCCAACTTCTTTTTAAAGTGTTCTACATCTATTGTCATGGGTTTAGTGTACCCCCACACCTACTTTTTTCCAACTTAGTATGTGGGAGGATTATTATTTAGTAAAAGTAGGTGTGGGGGTGTATCAGAGTTATTTTACAGGCGTAAGCTTCCTAGCGGACCAGCTTTTCCCGAATGAGCCTGTCTATGAGGGTCTGAAGGGCCTCGATTTTGTTAGTAATAATAAGCATATTGTTATCGAAGAATGAATATGCAAGGACCGTTTCTATACGCATTTCTGTTGAGCTAGCTGTAGAAGTAGCTGCAGTATCAGTTACTGGAGCACTTACTTCAAGTATGCGGACATCCTTGTTTTTGACGATGGCATCTTTGAAGACGGATGTCTCGTCAATCGCTTTCACTAGTTCTGAGTTAGAGAAGAGAGGTAGGAGGTCCTGAGGCATGTCTTTTTCCCAGGAAAGCATGCCAGCAAAGGCGTTTTCAAAAGAGTTTAGTCGGATAATAATAAATGGGCTTGCCTCTCCTGACTCTGATTGCGCTCTAATTGCTCCGATCATAAAAAGGTCGTCAAACGAGCGTACCAAACTGCCTGGAGCTCGGCTTTCTATGAGGCTGAAGAACTGTGCGGCGGTAATGATAGAACTTGTTTCGCCCATACCAACTTTACCAACCACGTGGACCAGCTCTCCTGGGTTTAGTCCGACCAATGCTTCGGCAAAGGCAGAGGCAAATGTCTCTCGACTCGCGTTGGTGAGGTTCATGTCTACTTCTTTGCTAACGGAAATAAATCTGTTTTCTGGCACGGCAAGCACCGGCGGAGCGCTTCTCTTCATAAACTCCACATAGCCGTACCACGAAGCCGCTACTCCGACAGAAACGAAGAAGATGCTGCCGATGAGAAGAAAGATAAAGTCCTTCCTTTTTTTACTTGCGGCATTCTTTTCGTTCGCTTCTTCTACGGTGGGGATGCCGCTTTCTCTTTTTTTAATCTCCTCTTTCTGATGTATGGAAAAAACAGATTCTTTCTGTCCTGAAAGAGCATCTGCTACATCGCCTTGGAAAGTGCGTATTTGTTTGAGTGGAGATTCGGGGTCCATATCTTCATTCTACCGTACTTGCGGTGAGCTAGTCGAACTGTTTTACTAGATTTTCCTTCTGATTTGGCTACGTCCGTTGTCTCCGCCCATAAGAAGATACTTGCGAGGGTTCGTATCGAGGTCGAAGAAGTCGTCTGCCGCTTCTATGAGTTTTGCAGAAGAGGACTTGCCGAAGGAGACTACTTCTACTTGCGTGCCGTGGGTGTTCTGGAGATATTCGATGCAAGAGACGAAGTCGCCATCGCCAGTGACGAGGATAATAGTGTCGAGCTTGGAGGCTAGCTTGATGGCATCCATAGCCATGTCGATGTCCCAGTTGGCCTTCTTGGCTCCTCCTGCGAAGATTTGGAGCGGTTTGGAACGGATTTCAATTCCTACTTTGCCAAGTGCGTCGAAAAAAGCTTTCTCCTCTCCACCTTCTGTGCTTGCGACATAGGCTATGGCGCGTACGAGGACGCGATCACCTAGAGAGTCTTTGATAATAGCTCCGAAGTTTGCTTTGGCGTGATGCAAGTTCTTAGCGCTGTGATAAATGTTTTGCGTGTCTATAAAAATGCCGACCCGCTGGGCTTTGTGTTTAAAAACTGACATTAAATAATGAATTTAAGCTAATAAGCTAAATAGCTGATAAAGCTAGGAAGCCGTGTTACTTCTTCAGACCAAGTTTCTTCTGCAAAGCGGAGGCTCGCTTGGGACTTTTCTTTTCCAAATATTTCATGTGAGCCTGGCGATCTGCAACCATAGAAAGCAGACCTCTACGCGAGTGATTGTCTTTGGCATTGCTTTTAAGGTGCTTAGAAAGCTCCTCAATGCGCTTTGTCAGTATGGAAATTTGGACCTCAGGGGAGCCGGTATCCGTGTCGTGGATAGCGACTTCCTTGATGATCTTTCGTTTTTTGGTCTTTGAAATCACGTGATGAGTATAGCATGAGCCTCAGCGCTTGACAAGCCCTCTGGATTGGCTATAATAGTAGAGTAATAGGTTGGAGAAGAGGAGGTCGCCCTTGGGCGGCCTTCTTTCTTAGAAATATTAGAAAATCAGGAGCGAAACGACTAAATTTTCTTATATCCCGCTAGCGGGATTAAGATTTTCTAGATTCGCTACGCTTATAAGAAAATCATTAACATGTTTGATCTCAAAGTTATAAATTCAGTCCTCGGGGAACTCGAAGAAGTTCGGGGTATTCCACGCGCTTCTATTATAGAAGCTATAGAAGCTGCCCTCGCCACAGCTTATAAGAAAGAGTACGGCAAGAGGGGTCAGATTATCCGCACCTCCTTTGACATTAATAGTGGTGAAACTAATTTTTTCCAAGTGAAGATTGTTGTGGACGAGTCCAGGGTCATTTTTGAAGATGATGAAACCTCCGAGAGCGAAGTCGAAAACGCGGTAACTACAGAAGATGAGCGAGTTATCTACAATCCGGAACATCACATTCTTTTAGAAGATGCTAAGAAGATTAAGAAAGACGCTCAGCTTGACGAAGAGATTGTCTTTCCAATCGAGAGCAAAGGTGAGTACGGACGCATTGCTGCCCAGACAGCCAAACAGGTCATCATGCAAAAGATTCGTGAAGCAGAGAAGATTTCTCTTGTAAACGAATTCGGTGCCCGAGAAGGCGAGATCGTCAACGGTACAGTTCAGCGTGTAGAACGCGGAAACATTTTCGTCGACATGAACCGCGCTACCGGCCTCCTGCCTTACGAGGAGCAGATCCCCGGCGAGCGCTTTACTCAGGGCGAACGTGTACGCGCCTTTCTCTATAGAGTAGAAGAGTCTCCTCGAGGAGTCTTCCTCCGACTCTCCCGCTCACATCCGAAGTTTTTGGAAAAGCTTTTTGAAGCAGAGGCTCCAGAGCTTGCAAGTGGCGCTGTCATCATAAAGGCGATTGCTCGCGAAGCCGGTTATCGCTCCAAGATCGCTGCAGAAGCAAAAGATACTCACATCGACCCTGTCGGCGCTCTCGTCGGTCAACGTGGAGTGCGTGTCTCTACTGTTATGTCGGAACTCCGTGGAGAAAAAATAGATATCATCGAATGGTCAGCAGACCAGAAGAAATTTATTGAAGAAGCACTTTCTCCTGCCAAGATTCTAGATATACAGACAAATGAAGAGGAAAAGTCAGCAGTCGTCATGGTCGCCGAAGACCAGCAGTCTCTTGCTATAGGCAAAGGGGGGCAAAATGTACGCCTCGCTGCAAAACTCACCGGTTGGAAAATCGACATCCAGTCCGCCAAAGGCGAAGAACTCGCAACTGCGGAATCTGAACCGGTTGAGCCTGCACAAAGTTAATCAGAAAAACCACACAGTATTTTTCTGCTGAAAAATCTGCTCGAACTCGCCTCGTCAGGCTCCGTTAGGCTTTTTTTGATTACTTTGCTTCGGCTCTAAACTAATCTATAATCACAACTATGAATCTCTGGCACGATATTGAACCCGGTTCGAAAGATGCGATGAATGTCATCGTGGAAATCAACAAGGGTTCCAAAAACAAATACGAAGTAGACAAGAAGACTGGTCTCATAGCGCTTGACCGAGTGGCTCATACTGCGCAGGACTTCCCTTTCGATTACGGCTTTGTCCCACGCTCTTTATGGCACGACAACGATCCTCTTGATGTCATCCTTCTTACAACACATCCGCTTATGCCGGGAGTCTTGGTGCATGCACGCCCTGTGGCTGTGATGAACATGATTGATTCAGGCGAAGGGGACGACAAAATCATCGCTGTCCCTGTCGACGACCCTCGTTTCGAAACTACTCAGGATCTCGCTGATATCAATCCTCATACGCTCAAAGAGATTGAGCACTTCTACAGCACATACAAGAAACTCCAGCATAAAATTGTTGAAGTTAAAGGATTTAAGGGTAAAGCTGATGCAGAAGCCGCATTCGAAGAGGGTCTCAAGCTTTACACAGAAAAGTTTCCTGTATAATTAATAGATGCGGATTTACCGCGTTTAATATTAATAATCTTATGAAATTGAAAACACTTACGACACTAGCTGCGCTTGCACTCATGCTTGCAGCTTCTCCCGCCTCTGCCCAAGGCATAAGAGTAGACTTGGAGAGTAGAGCAACTGTGACTCCAGCTCGAACCAATGCCGAAGTTCGCACTCAGGCAGAAGTTCGATCTGGAGCTCAAACTGAAGGTAGTGCTGAACAAAGAGCTGTTAGAGATGAGCGCCGTGCAGAAATTCAGGCCAACGTTGCCAAAAGAGTAACTTCAAACACAGCACGTGTGATGAACGCTATGGCAAACCGCCTCGAAGGCATCATCGAACGCCTTGAGTCCAGGATTGCTAAAGTAGAAGCCGAAGGCGGTGTAACAGCCGAGGCAACAGCTCATGTAGAAGCTGCCAAGGACCACTTAGCACTAGCTCAAACAGAGATAGCAGCCTTTGCTACAGTTGATCTCTCGGCCGATACTCTCAGAGAGAACTTCCAGACGGTAAGAAACCTCGCCACAGAGGTGAAGATGCACTTCCGTGAGACTCACACAAGTCTTATGAACGCAGTTCGCGTTCTCAAAGGCATGAGTAGTGCTCGTGTAGAAGCTGAAGCCGAAGCAGAAGCTGATACGGTAGAATAATTGAAAATTCTAAATTAAAAATTGAAAATTAAATAACCAACATGGACGAAAACCAGAACAACATAGTTCAAGAGCCAGTTAGCTCTGCCGGACCAATCATCGGAGCCATTGTTATCCTTGCAGTTATTGTCTTTGGCGCGCTCTACTTCATGGGCGAGCGAGAAGAGAATCAGGCATTAAACAATCAGCTTGAGGAAATCAACACACAGAGTGAATCAGATGAAACAGCCGCTATTGAGGCTGATCTCAACAATACTGATGTCAACAATATAGACGCAGGATTGGAGACATATTAGCCCACTTAGCTGTCGGACAGCTAAGTACAAACCCGCCCCTCGATAAACTCAGGGCGGGTTTGTTATATAGAATAAGGCCGTCCAGTTATGGACGGCCTCTCCCGAGCCCATGCTCCGAGGGAAAAGTTATCGTACCTTTCAGACGGTCACGGATGATTCCGCCGCAACACGGATTTCGGACTTCGACATATCGCCTCCGGGAAACATTGTTATAGGTTTGAATCGTGGGTGCTTGGATCAAGTGTTGGCCATCCCCTTGAGTGCGAAAATATATTTCATTCGCGCACCAGTGGAGGATAAGTCCCTATTCAGCACAGTTCCGACTGTCAGTGGCACTTATGTGCCGGTGGTCTCCGTCTGCGGTTGATTGGATCCTGGTATACCCGATGGGTAATGGTGTCCGTCGGTTGCAGATCTTGTGGAGTCCTATATAGACGTCGGTCTCGTAGGCTTCCTAAGTCAGCTACTTGGCTATCTCCTAAAGGCGCCCCTTCATCTCACCTCTTTTTATATTTTAGCATATTATAAATAATTTGTCAAGCACAACACTATACTTAGTAATATTGATAAAGGGCTGAGTTTGAGTTAATCTAGCCCCATGACATACCTTATTCCAACAGTTATAGAAAAGAGCCAGTTCGGAGAGCGAGCTTATGATATTTACTCCCGCCTGCTTCGCGAGCGCATCGTTTTCTTGGGTGGAGAAATTACTGATGAAGTGGCAACTATTGTGATTGCCCAACTCCTGTTTCTCCAGTTTGAGGACCCAAAGAAAGAAATTTCTCTCTACATCAACTCTCCTGGCGGTTACGTTCACTCAGGGCTTGCTATTATCGATACTATGAATCACATCAAACCGGACGTCTCTACTGTCTGTGTCGGTATGGCAGCTTCTATGGCTTCTCATATTCTTGCAACTGGTGCTAAAGGCAAGCGCTTTGCTCTCCCGAACTCAGAGATTATGATCCACCAGCCTCTCGGTGGCGCGCAGGGACAGGCTTCAGATATTGAAATCAATGCTCGTCAGATTATTAAGCAGCGTGAAAGTCTTAATAAAATGTTGGCTAAGCATACGGGTCAGTCTCTAGAGAAAATTGCCAAAGATATGGACAGGAACTTCTATATGACTTCAGAAGAAGCCAAGAAATACGGAATAATCGATAAGATACTTTAAAGCTTATGGAGTCCCGTACCAAGCTTTGCTTTGGTTCGGGACGGCATTATAGACAAGATTCTCTAAACTAGGTCCCTAATTTGGAGATGTTGTGAAATAGAGGTATGTACGTTATATTAAAGGTACCTGCCCGTGGATACGGGTTTGAGATTCGCAAGACCTGGCTAATTGCCAGGTTTTTGCTTTTTCTTAGTAATGTGGCGTTTAATATTTTGGGCATTTATTACTTTGTCTACAGACCCTCTTAATTCTGAGGTAATATTCCCTCCTTTTACCAATATTATCTTCTTCCCTTTTTTCCTAAGATAACGGTTGAGACTGATGAAGTCCGCATCACCTGAGAAAAGCACTAACGCATCGTACTCGTCAATTAATCTGATAGAATCCACCGTCATCTCCACGTCGAAGTTACACTTAGGGAGAAAAACATAATTTCCAGTAATATCTGTAAATTTATCTCTTGTATTTATACTCTCCTCTTCTTTTGAAAGGTAGTGCCTTACTTTCTGGATAGGTTTGGTGATAACTCTGGATTTACCGAATACGTGTCTAGTGGCTTGTAAGAATCCCAAGTAGGCTGGGTCGTGTCCATAATAAAAACGAGGACTATCGGAAAATATTGAACAAAATTCTTTAAGTCGGTCTAGGTCTATTACAAGTTTTTCGTTCTCGGCCAAAGCTTGGTTTTCAGCATCCTGCCTGTCTTCTTCGAACCAATAATCTACATTGCCGAAATCGATGATCACTAGCATTTTACCGAAACTCGATTCAATACCAAGTTCATCTAGAAGGAATTGCTTCTTTAAATCGGCTAAATCCATGGCTCGATAGTACCACAGTAGACAAAATACTCTAGGTTTTCGCTGTTTCCCAAAGTTTTTCAAATACACTTCTTAGCATAGCGACTATGTATTCATCTGAGATAACTACAGCTATGGGTGCTTTAGGCTGCCAGATGATAACCTTGTTGCCAAAAAGCTGGAATGCCGAGGAGAATGGCGATACTCCCGAGAAAGTTCTAGTCTCCCGCAACTCCTTGGCGTCGTTCTTTTTTAAAACATCAGCCACGGGTCCGGGGAAAACCAAACACTTTATTTTCAGGTTTTTTTCAAGGCGTCTTTTGATCCATTCGTTTTCATGTTGCCAGGAAATGAAGGCAATAAAGTCATGCGCTGATCCGCAAAACTGTATATCATCCCACGATTCGTCCAGGATAGAATCAAAAACTTTCTCATACGAATCCTTATCCTCAAGTATTTTTACCGAGGTCGGTAGCTCCCCTTGCCTGTATATGGCAAGCATGTCCGGCATGAGCTCTATTATTTTGTGCCCCATGTTGCCCAGCTTCTCCCTCTTGTTTCTAAGCAGTTCCGTAATAACATTTGGCGACTCGACCATAAACGTTTTTTTGTACCCATTCTTGCTCGAAAAATTTGCCAGCCCGTGTCTTTCCAGTCCCGAAATCACTTTATATACGTTGGGTCTCGAAATATTTAAGTACTCAGCCAGTTTGGCAATCGGGGTGGGACCTAAGGTTAGAGAAAGGCCGTAGAGGCTAATCTCGTTCTCAGTAAGCCCAAGCTCAGTAAGTGATGTGCGCAGGGCCTCTTTGATTGTTTCCTGGCTTAAATTGGTCATTTTTGTCTATATTTGTATATTTTAAGTATACATAAACTAACTTTAGATAGCAAACTAAGTAAAATAACTTGACATTTTGTCTCTATCATGTATAATAACTACAGAAAGCTTAGTTAACCCTTTCAAGGAGTTGTAGATGAACGACCTCATCAATAAGACTGACTACGTAATCTTTGACCGATACATGAGTGTCAAATTCGAAGTTGGTCGTAGCCCTCGACGAACGAAACTTGTGGTCCTTGTTCTGGATGACGATGGCAAGGAGCTGGATCGCTGGTCGGTTTGGGTTGATCCAAAGCGGACTAGCTGGGGCATGTAGAAGCTCTGTGCCGGCCAGGTATTCATACCTGGCCGTCCTACCAAAGCAATCAAGCTTATTGATTTCTTTGGCGGGACAATGGTGTTCCGATGTTCTTTTTGGAGGATTGTATGGGAAAGCTTCACAAGCTTGTCTGCTCTTACCTGTTGGTTGTTCTGGCTGTCGTCATCACGCTCGTCGTGACTGAGACATGGCTCGTTCTCTCCGCTGAGAATCCCTTCTCGACGGAGACCCAGCATCAGTCTGATATGACGTTGATCGCGAACCTTCTTTTCCTGGTAGCAGTCAGTGTTCCATTCCTGGTTGCGATTCTCAAGGCCAGGAAGCAGCTGGACGTTGATTGCGAAGAGCATCTCAGACACCAAGTACAGTAACAAAAAGGCCGTCGCAATTGCGACGGCCTTTCTCTTGTTTGACAAGGTTTTGTAAGAGCAGTACTCTTAGGTAGTTCACTTATAAAAAATAGCTTCTAGCTGTTAGCTGACAGCTTCTAGCTTCAATTAACTCAGCTAATACCGTAAATTCTGAAATTCTGTTTCGTCTGACTGTCTGGCGGGGATAAATATGTCGTTAAAACTCGCGTTACTTTTAGCATTACTTGCCGCATCAGCCGGTATCGGCTTTGGTTATTTGCTGCGCCTGCTTATCTCTCTCGGGCGCAAGGGCTCTATGGAGCTCGATATCAAGCAGATGGAGCTCTCTTCCAAGGAGGAGGCCCAGAGGATAATTGAAGAAGCAGAAAAGAAGGCACAGAATCTTTTTCTTAAAACTCAGTCCGAACTTCAGGAACGAGAAACTCGCCTCAAAAATAATGAGGATCGCTTGGTTAAGAAAGAGGAGCATTTGGATAAGCGCCAGGGTGATTTAGATCAAGAAACAGACTCAATTAAAAAGAAAGCTACAGAAGTCCGCACTATAAGAGAAAGGATTGAGGCTTTAGCCGAAGCTAAGACCACCGAGCTTGCAAAAGTTTCCGGCCTCTCTCCAACCGCGGCCAAAGAAGAACTTTTGAAAATTGTTGAGCGCGACTTTGAAGAAGACATCATGGTGCGTATGCAAAAGCTCGAGAACCAGGGGGCAGAGAAGTTGGAAAGGCGTGCCAAGGAAATTCTCTCTACTGCTATTCAGCGTATGGCCGTAGCCATCTCCGGCGAAGTGATGTCGACTACTATTCCCCTGCCCTCTGATGATCTTAAGGGCAAAATTATCGGTAAGGAAGGGAGAAATATTAAGGCATTTGAACGAGCAACAGGCGTGGAAGTCATTGTGGATGATACTCCCAACTCCATCACCCTTTCATCATTCGACCCGGTGCGTCGTGCAGTTGCGAAGGTTGCACTTGAGGATCTTATAGCTGATGGACGTATCCAACCTGCAAAGATAGAGGAGTTTGTAGCAAAGGCAGAGTCAGAAGTAAATAAAATTATTAAGGAGAAGGGAGAAGAAGCTGCACTTGAGTGCGAAATTTACAACTTGGATCCGAAGCTCCTCTCAATCCTCGGTCGCTTACACTTCCGCACCAGTTATAGTCAAAATGTTTTGAAGCACTCAGTAGAAATGGCACACCTCTCAGGTATGATCGCAGAGGAACTTGGTGCCAATGTCCAAGTTGCTAAAGCGGGAGCACTCCTTCACGATATTGGTAAAGCCCTTGATCACGAAGTGGCTGGTACACATGTAGAGATCGGACGTAGGATTCTGCAGAAATTTAATGTATCGGAAGAAATTATCAAAGCCATGCAAGCTCACCATGGTGAGTATCCGTACGAAACTGTTGAGTCAGTCATCGTCCAGACGGCGGATGCCATCTCCGGTGGCCGCCCGGGTGCTCGACGAGACAATCTTGAGAACTATCTCAAGCGTTTAGGTGACCTTGAGAATATAGCCACTTCCTTTGAGGGTGTGGAGAAGGCCTATGCACTCCAGGCTGGACGTGAGATTCGTGTATTTGTAACCCCCGAGAAGGTGAGCGACCTTGATGCCAAGAAAATGGCTAGAGATATAGCTTTAAGGATCGAAGGCGAGCTCAAATACCCAGGGGAAATCAAGGTAAACGTCATCCGTGAAGCACGCAATATAGAATTCGCCCGTTAGATTCACCAGATTTTAAGATATTTGTCCACTAGTGG
The DNA here is from genome assembly GCA_024654145.1 of Candidatus Zambryskiibacteriota bacterium. Taxonomy (GTDB): domain Bacteria; phylum Patescibacteriota; class Minisyncoccia; order Phycocordibacterales; family Zambryskibacteraceae; genus UBA5004. The sequence goes on from JANLIM010000034.1 coordinate 10,319, forward strand.
CTCATAAAAATGGCTTGTTATATAATGTTTGACGTAGCTATAAGGATTTAGCTCGAGATTATTAATAACCATTTCTCAATGAACAAAGTAGATA
>JANLIM010000055.1 GCA_024654145.1 Candidatus Zambryskiibacteriota bacterium
CATCTTTCTTCTCTACTATCACCAATTATTGTTAATGATGAGTGCATACTGTCATTTCGTGATAATTTATAACTTTCCATTTTGGGAATTTTTTAGCTACTTTTTTCCAAACTGTACTGTTATCCTCTATAAAATATACAAAGTTTTTATTGAGGTGCGGACAAATACTATCTAATGTTTTTAGTATTGATTCATCAGTATGAGCCCCATCATCTATTACAATATCCAACTTGTCTCCCTTAAGAATATTTTCCAGTAATTTTATATTATTCTCGAATTGATCAAACAGATGAACCTCTATATTCTTATTACTAAATGCACCAAGTTCTCTTAAATTTTTTATATTCTCTTCATAGTTGAATAGGTCAATATCCGCACCTATTACTCGTCCCCCTCCAAATAAGTCTGACCAAATTGCTAGCCCAGTACCACGGAGGATTCCCACTTCTAATAATGCTACTTTCTTATCTAGAAATTGTTTAAGGTACTTAGAGTATATTGGAGCATAATTATGGTAAAGGGGATTCATTCTATCACCACCCCTCATTCCTTTTCTTCTAAGCACTTCGAATTCTCGTGTGTCATTGGGACTCAATTTATTAACATATGCCCCGGTAACTAACCCCCCATATTTTTCTTCAGTTTTAACAAGCCACGCACTAGTTCCAGCTTCTTTAGCCCAACGTGATAAAATTCCGATCTTGGAGAAAAGAAAGATAAAAATTGGCATTATTTGCCCACCTTTTAATTTTTTAATGACAGGTAAGTACATTACATTTCTATACTTTTCCATAATTTTTTTTAACAGAGTTTTCATACTTTACTTTATTGCATAAATATAATAACCAGATGTTGTGTTTCTTTTTTCCATTTTAAATAATTTATCCAAAAAGTTCGCTATAGGGTTTAATAAAAACTGTAACTTATACTGCATAGGCACGAAAAAGAAAAGAGCCTTAAAGTACCCTCCCCTTTTTATTAGTTCGACCTTGGAAAAATCTTTAAACAACTCATGCAAAGTATCATCAAAAAATCTCCAATAGTCTGGGTAGTGGCCTTTTCTAGCGTGATAAGGATAAGTAGAAGGAACATGCACAAATATTTTCCCACCTGGTCTTAAAATCCTATAAAGTTCCTCCACAGCCCTGATGGGGTCCCAAACATGCTCCAAAACTGAGTGGCAGATGATTGCATCGATAGTGCCAGTTTCAATTGGCATCTTATGTATATCTCCTATAATATCTGCACCAGATTTTGAATCGTAATCAAAGGTTTGATAGTTAGAGTTTGAAAAAAGATGTTCATACTCTTTAAGCCACTTTTGAAATCGCTCTCCTCCACCTACATCTAATACTCTTTTCTCTTTACTCAATTCGATCATGCACTTACTAATAAAATTATGATAGTTATTCATTTATTTTGCTTTAAAATTGTTTTTACAAACAAACACCAGATCAAAAGAAAACATACCTGGCCAAAATTTATCAAGTACTGAAAAGCGGCCTAATGGTAAGGCGTAAACTGAAGTGAAATACCTTGATAGTAGCTCCATAATTTCTCCTCGTGAAAAGTGGTTAATGTGCGTCGGGTCAGAAAGAGGTGTGTTCTTCTTCACGCCAAATAAGTACTTTATTCTATTTTTAAAACTAAATGCATTAGGCACTGATCCTACGAAAACCCCATCGGAATTTAGATGGTCTCTTACTTTTTCTACAATTTTTTCTGGAAAAAATAGATGCTCCAAAACTTCACCAGCCACTATTACATCAAACTTACGCCCCTCTAATTCTTCCCAATCCCCATATAAGTCCATTTCTATTGCTTCTATACCCAACTCACCAGCCTTGCGAAGTGCAATTGCATCCACGTCTCCCCCCGTCACGTTATTTCCTTCTATAAAAAATTTTGTAAGTGCCCCATCGCGACAGCCAATATCAAGCACATTCTTGTCCTTACCAATAACCGATGCGAACAAATTTCCCCTTTCTTCCTTAAGAATACTGAAACCAGGCGCTCGACGCTTTGCATGATGCTCCTCGTATAATTTCTTAGTAAAAGATTTATCCATACCTTATTCAAAATATCCTAGCATCTTATGGATCAAGTCCTTTATACCATTTTCCTTCAGTAGCACCGATATTCTATTCTGCCCTTCGGTGTTCCTGCTGTGTGAATCATTAAGTGCGAATTTGATCACATGCGCAAGGTGATCGGCGTCTTCCGGATTTTCTACGATCCAACCATCTGGGAGCTTACCTTTGAAAAAAGTGTTACCCACCACTGTTTTAAGCCCGGAAGCCAGCGCCTCAAAAATGGTCTTATCCAGGCTGCCATCAGGAGTAAGGTTTATAAAGACTTTGTATTGCCTGTAAAGCTCGGGTGCCTCTTCGTGGGAGATAGCAGGCAGGAGCCGCACCTTTCTTCCCAATCCATTGAGCTTGATCCTGGCCTTGAGCGAGTCGTAATACTCTGCATCTGCTTCCAGCGCATCGCCCACAATGTCTGCTTTAAAAGCCACCCTTTTCTTATGCAGCCGGCCCAAGCCGTCGATAATGTACTCAAGGCGCTTCACAGGAGCAATGCGGCCAAGCACAAGAATATTGTTGCTCTCTACAGGCATGGCAGACGGCCTGAAGTTGTCTAGGTCGATGCCAACTGGCATGAGCTCAGCGTTTCGGCAATGTTCCACGAATGCCTGTGGCGAAGTATGGAATACCTTGTGTGAAAGAAAGCAGGCAAGATCTGTCTTCCAATCCCCCACAGGATGGTTGCGCCAGAGGAAAACTTTCTTGCCCATTAATCGCCAACAGATACCAGCCAGGAGGACGTATTCTTGGTTCATATGCACGAAGACCGAGTCGTAGTTTTCTCTTTCTTGCCAGATATATTTGTAAAATTTGAATGAAAATACTAATCTACGAATCACATTCGAATGCTGCGAATATTGCTCTTTGCCCAGTGAGAGCACTTTTACGTTTTTAGGCAGCTCATACTTCCCTTTCTCGAGGCAAATCACAGTTACTTTCTCAAACTTCTTGGAAAACTCTTCAATCCAACGGTGGAAAAAGCCGAGAATTGGATCGTCGATATTAACTTTTTGCGTAACTATGAGTAGCTTCATTTGATCCTTTTGCTTGTCTCTTCCCACTCCTCCTTAAGACGTTGGAGATAATCTTCTTTAGAAAGGAGCTTGGCTTCCAGGGTCTTCCTTAGGTTGAGCCTGAGATTCTCCCTTTTTTGATTATTTTCTATAAGATCGCAGAGGCCATCTATAAAGAGACTGGTCTCTGTCGCAGTATAAATATATGCGTCCTTACCCGGCCCAAGCTCCGATGCAAGGCCCACAGGAGTTGTCACCACAGGCAAACCGGAAAGCCCCGCTTCGACCAAGGCCAGCCCATAGCCCTCAAAAAGACTGGTCTGAAGAAAGGCATTGGCCGACTTATAGTAAGAAGCTAGGTTTTCCTGCCAGCCGGCAAACTCTACCGCTCCTTCAAGGCCAAGTTTTTTCACCAGTGACTTGAGATTCCCCTCTTGTGAGCCTTTGCCCACAATGAGGAGTCCTGCGTCCGGGAAGCGTTCTCTGACTCCCTTTAGAATATTGAGAGCAAGAGGAATATTCTTCTCCGGCTCGAGACGGCAGACCATGAGAATTATGAAGTGCCAGGGATAAAGGGTGTGAATATCGAAGCTAAGAGGAGCATTTTCAATACGTGTCCGATCAACAAAAATAGGCAGAACTGTCACAGGAGCAGGAGTCGATTGAGAAACTTTTTCTTTCAAAAACTGGCTCACCACTCTCACCGAATCCGCGGCTCCCAGAGTTCGACCAAGTTGGCGTCTCCTCGCCAGATTCTGAAGGCCCTTAAAATTATTTGAGTATGGGTCAGTGTGAAGTTGGACCTCAAGAGGGATTCTCCACTTGTTTTTAATCTTGAGCCCGGCCCAGCCACACTCGAAGGGGTCCTGCACGGTAATAACAGAGAGGCCGCGCACAAATTTATTTTTGAGCACTATTTTTTTCCCGATCTTAACCGCATCTAGAGGGCGGAAGTATTTGTAAGAAGAGTTGGTGGGATAAACGTGAACACCTTCGGCAATTTTCAATTTACTACTCTCGATTCCCAAAGACTTCGTATGAGACCTGTCGCAGAGAAGGACGATATGAAGCTCTTCTACCAACGCACCGTATTCCTTCATCCGCTCGGAAACTGCGCTCCCTGGGGTGAGGATATTACGATCACTTGAGATCATGAGAACCTTGAGTCCTCCGGAATTCATTTTTTTATTATACCCTTATTTTGAGCCGTTTAAAAGCTCTTGAATCACCCTTATATTTCCCCGCAAATTGTCTTCCCAGCTCATTTTTATATCGAGTTTTTTCACAAAGTTCTCAGCTTGTGCATACCCCTTCTCGGTTAAAAGAAAGGTGACTCTCTCCCTTAGATCATCTTCACTACTGGCGTTGAAGCGCAAAAATTCCGGCACCTCGAAAGGTAGCCCGTTCTCCCAACTTACGATAAAGGGCTTTCCCAAGCCTATTCCCTGCAAAAGGTAGTTGGGGTTGAACTCTGTAAGCGCAGGGGCCAGGGTAAAGAGACAGGTTGAGGTCTCCCTAATCACCTCTTCCTGAGACACGTGGCCGCGGAACTCTACCTGATTCTCGATGCCTTCATTTATAGCAATACTCTGCAGGCGTGTTTTCTCGGGCCCATCTCCAAGAAAGATAAGTTTCAAGTCCCCGTGTTCCCTGAAAATTGGGGCCAGGGCGCGCAGGCTTAAATCCAGGTTCTTATAAGAGGTCAGGCGACTGGCAAAGATAATAGTCTTTTCCCGAGTAGATGACCTGGTACCCTTTATTTCAATAGGGTTAATAATAACTTCAATCTTGTCTGGGGAGATCCCGTAGTAATTTTCATACAACTCTTTCAGCAAACTGGTGGTAACAATGATCTTGTCAGCTCCTTTAAGAACAAATTTTGAGAGCCGGTACATGAGATCCTTCTGGTATTCACCCTCTTCATACCAGTCTCTAAGGGAAATGTTTCTCTTCTCCCCCGCCCTTTCCCAGGCAAGGTCTCCACCAATCCTGAGAATCAGCTTTCTGCGGAAAAGGCACACAGCTATAAGGGCAGGCAAGCCGGCACCTACGGCATCATACGCATAAACAAGAGAGCATCTGCGCACCTTGGGAAGAAGGCTGAGGAAATACAAGAGATGTCTTATCCCAGATGGGTAAGACCTATAATGAGCCAGAGCCACAAGCTCGGTCTCTATTCCGTACTGAGGAAACTGCTCAAAGTGTGCCCGAGCATGCACTGCTGGCCCTCCGGCATCCGGAGGGTAGATAGAAGCTGCTATGAGGACTCTCATACCTATACCTTATCAAAAACTCGCGCTTTCATCTCCTTTGCCACAAGGTCCCAATCATACTTCTCGCGAGCCAGGTTTCGGCCATTATTAATAAGCTTCTGCCTCAAATCTGGGTCACCAGCGAGCTTGGTGACCTGACGGGCAATGTTTTCGGGATCCTTCACTTCACAAAATAGTCCTGTCTCACCATCACGAAGGAAGTCCACGATGCCTCCTACAGGTGTAGCGATGACAGGCAAACCTGCAGCCATAGCTTCTATAAATGAGTTGCCGAAACCCTCTGCTATGGAAGGGCGAATAAAGATGTCTGATGCATGCAAATATTTAGGTACATCTTCTGACGGAATATGCCCAAGGAACTTGACCCTCGACTCGAGCAGAGCATCCACTGCTAAGGCCTTGAGGTCCCTCTCCTGCGGGCCCACACCTAGAATAAGAAGTTTGTAATGCTCCGGTAGAGACTTGAGAGCGAGTATGATGTCCCCCACAGCGTTCTTCTCTACTAAACGAGACGTGGTGATGAGAAGTGTGTCTGTCGTAGAGAAGCCAAACCTATTCCTCAACTCCATTTTCTCAGAATCTTTTATCTCCGTCTGAAAATTCTTGTAATCAACACCGTTTGGGATCACCTCTACTTTGCCTTTGTGACCCATGATAGAGGCGTAGTCAGAAAGATAAAGCGAGATAGCCTGAACGATATCAGCATTAGTAAAAATTTTACGGAAAAAAGGGTTGATCCAATAAAGAGATCGGCGCTTCATGTACTCAATAGGATCCCCCTCTTGCAGAGTAAGAATAAAGGGAACTTCTGGAAAAGTATATTTGAAGAACAGAGCCGCTCCTCCAGCTCGATTGGCCATGATGGACCAGATTGCATCGTAATGCTTCTCTTTGTGGAGCTTCCTCGCGAACAGTGCCGCTTCTATGGGAAAAGTAATTTTGTTTGCTTTGATACGATAGAGGTTAACATTGCCAACTTTTTCCTTCTCCGCATGGTTGTCGTCGAAACGCATTGTAATCATGTCGAACTCAATATCATTGATACGATTTGTTATTTCTTTGACAGCAATTTCTGCCCCGCCTTCTACCGGGTAATACGCGAGAGAGAAAATTAGAATACGTTTATTCCCTGTAGTGAGCATGGTCGAACTAGCCATTGAAAATCTTTTTTAAGTCTTCTGGGCTTGGGCCTGAGCCAGCTTTTAGCTGTGAGCTGTTAGCTGTTAGCTTGGGCTCAGGACTTGTTTCTTGTTTATTGTTTATTGTTGGTTGTGCCCCAACTGACTTAAGCGCATCACGGAGGGCCGAAACATGCTTCTCATCAGGCTTTCTCTGATTATTGTTTTTGTTCTTTAAACTCTCCAGCGAGACTTTCGGTGAGACTTCTTGTTTTTTAGGTACAGGAGGAGGTGAAGCGGGTTTTAAGGTCTGACCTTGGGAATCTGATTTAAGGTCAGACCTTTGAAATTCTTCCCGCTTCGCCGGAGCTTCTTTCGCTAAACTTCTTGTATCTATTGCTTGCGGTTTCTTCGGCACGTACGGAGTCATTTTGGATTTAGGCGCTGGTGTAGGCATCTCATCTTTACCCTCTGCATGCCACTCAACAATAGACTTCTCTATATCGCTACGAGTCTTGGCGAAGACTCTGCGCGAGTTCTCTACAATCTCCTTTGTATAAGTAGAACGTAGAGGCTGTATGGGCGGTAATGCACTTGCAGAAAAGGGTGGGGAAGAAACAGAATCAATCATAAGTTTAAGATATATTTGGAAACGACCGAGATTGACCAGGTCCTCTGCTATAAAGACAGGCGCGAACTCCTTCTCTAAAACATCAGCGTCATAAGCACCCACGCGGAAAGCAATGGTCGTACCGACGTTGCCGAAGACGGCGTCACGCACTTCCTCATCCATCTGTTCTATATATTGATGTGCAATGGTGAGGTTGAGTTTGTACTTACGCGCCTCGGAAAGAATATCTGCAAATGACTTGTCGGCAAATGACTGGAACTCATCTACGAAAAGATAGAACTGTGACAGCTTGGCAAGCGACGTGGCGCTCTCATCCGCACGACTCATTGCTGCAAGATAAATTTTGGTAATAAGCATGGAACCTAGAAGGCGAGCATTCCCCTCTCCTACGCGACCTTTGGAAAGGTTTACGATCACAATCTTTTTCTCGTCCATCACTGTGCGGAAGTTGAAGCTCGACTTAGGCTGGCCGATGATATTTCTGATAAGAGGGTTCGAGGTGAATTGTCCTATCTTGTTTTGAATAGCGGGGATGGCTTCTGCGGCAAACCTTTCCGTATAGCCGGCATATTCCTGAGTCCAGTAAGCTTTTACAGAAGGGTCGGTGATATTGTCCACTACCTTTTTGCGATAAGCTTTGTCAGCTAGCATTTTGTTGATGCCGAGCATGGTTGAACCAGGATATTCCAAAAGCGCGAGAATGGTGTTCTGCAAGATGTACTGCATTCTGTCTGAAAAGCTTTCTTCTCCGAAAAGCTTCATAAACGCACTCATGAGTCCACTCGCCACTAGATGGCGTTTTTCTGCTCCAACATCTTCCATGACATTAAAAGCCACTGGGTAGTCAATATCAAATGGCGCCATATAAAGCACGTCCTTGACCCTCTCCTCTGGCACGTACTCTAAAAGCTTCTCAGCAGTGCCTCCGTGTGGATCTATGAAGCAGAGGCCATTACCGCTTTGGATATCCTGAATAGCCATGTTCTCAAGCAGGGTGGACTTACCCATACCTGTCTTACCTATCACATAGACGTGCTTGGAACGATCGCCGTTTTTGATACCGAAAGGTTTCCTCTCCCCGCGAGAGTCAGTCTCGGCAAAATATGTCACTTTCTGAAGATCTTCCATTGATTTAATTATACCCCGAACCAATCTTCTAACGAAGATGATACGGGGCATGCTTTAAAATAAGAAAGACCGAAGTGCTTTTGGAATCACAGGGTGATTCCTCAACACTTCGGTCTTTGTTGTCAGAGCTCGTCCTCATCAGCAATGAGCTGGGCATCTGCCCGTGCCTGGACGCGGCGCTTCATGCGAAGTTCCTCCACCCGACGCCAGTATCTCCGGGTGTGCAGGCGACCATGGGTCACCGTACGAACTCGGATGATACGGTGAAGGAGCTTTTCCTCCAAATCATCAGTCAGATTCCTCAGCCTCGGATTGTGATCGAGAGCCACCTCGATCATGAGGGACGCCTCATCGGCCTTCCTCCACAGTAGGTCAGGAGTTCCCTCCCAAACCTCTGTGATTGCGTTCACCTGGTACGCATCGAGCGCCATGTAGTCACCAACCAGCCGCGAAGCGTAGTCGGCATGCCACTTGGCCTGGAGGTAACGTCTGCACCTGAGCAGGAACTGGCCAGAGCCCTTGCAAGCAAGTGCTTGCCCGTACCTGCCGAGTGCTGTCGAGCACTCGACCTGCACCAGCTGTTCCACCGTGAGACTCGTGGTCATACATTCTCCCGGATGCAAAAAGGGTTTTAAAGGGTTAGGAACAAAAATCAGCCTTTCCTAATTATATCACACTATTCTTGAGTTCGCAACACACAATAATTAAGCGGTCGCTTAATTATTGTGTGTTTAGGTATATTTATTCAGGTAGAAGGGAGGCTTCGGTATATCTATTGGCTGCTGACCAAATCATCCAACTTGTAAGGCCGACATCATAAGTAGCCTGCATCTGGGCGCGGACTTTGTCCGGACCATAAACAGCTCCAAGGTTGAAGTCCTGCAGCCAAGGGCGCAGTTTAGATGGGGTTGACGTAGCGAGACCGTTTGCAATATTTAAAGCTACTTCCCTTTCAAACCCTCTCTGCATGGCGATCTTGATCACTTCGTATGGATACTCAGCCGGATTGGCGAATCCATTCCAACCGGCTGGATAGTGTGAAGGATAAACCATGGGCGCGACGTAGTCGAAGTGAGGCAAAGCCTTTTCCAAGACCTGGCCGATACCCATGTCGTTTTCAATTGTAGTTGTCATGCCAAAAATATCAGCTGAAGTTTTGACTCCCGTATCTTTCAGATTTTGATAGAGGTAGGCGAAGAAGCTTTCGAGCACTTCGGACCGAGTTGCTTGTGGTGAGCTCGTCGATACCGAAGAAGCGTTACTCCAAGTATAATTCGTATCCTTCATATTGCCGTCGGAAGGATAGCGTATGTAATCGTAATTTAATTCATCAAAACCAAGTTCGTAGGCTTGATTTGAAATCTCCAATATATAATCCCAGTACGGTTTCGCTCCGACATCGACAAAGGATAATCCTTTGTGATCCTTCCATACTCCTCCTGTGGAGAGAGACTTCACTGCGTAGTCGGGGAAAAGTTGTGTGTAAGAAACGTCTTGGAAGACTGAGATACGGCCAATAACGTATATACCGCTCGCGTGGAGCTCGGCAATGAATTCTTTGAAGTCCTCTACGACACAGCCCTTCTGGTCGGATGTCTTGGGGAAATTGTTAGCAAACGATACTCTACCGGTATAATCTTTGATATCTATTACTACAGCATTGAGTTCAGTCCTTTCTATAAGCTCTTTGAGGCTTGTTCGCCAGCTCGGCGTAGCTGCGACGCAGGAGGTCATGTAGAGAGCCTTGAGCGGTTCGGGAGTTTCGAGATGCCTGGTAGGCATCTCGAGCAAATCGCCTTCTGCACTAGCAAAAAGCTCCCCGCCTACGGCAGGCGCACTATAACTAACTTGGAAAAAATACGGGACAACAAACTGTATGGTAAAAATAAAAAGGAGGATGGTGCCCCCAGTCCACATAAGCACTCGGCCAATTCTTATCATTATAGTTCTCTTTGATTTGGACCTGAGGTCGAATTAATATCAGTGACACGGCGGCCTGGTTGGCCTGTCTTGGGGTAGAAGTCTGTTACTCTTTTATCATATGGAGCTCCGGGCAAACCTTCCTGAGGAATCGGTTCTGGTTTGCGTTGACGCTGTTGGGCTTTGGCTTTGAGAGAAAGTTTTTTGTCTATAGTAGACCAGACAGAGAGAATGACTATAGCGAGCCCGGCGACGATGCTCAAAGCGGATTCCCACCTATTTGGCAAACCGTTAAAGATATGGAGTAGAGCAACAAAAGCACCGATAGCGAGAATAATTTTGTTCTTGGGCATGGGGATATTATAGCAGTGCTTGCCCTACGCACAAAACGCCTGTCGGTGGTCACATATAAAATTCAGCTGAATTTTTACGCGACCCCACCTCGGCACCGTCGTGCCTGCGGTTCGCACAAAAACGTCCCACGTTTTTGTGCGCGCACTAGGGTTCGAACCTAGGACCTCACGAGTATCAGTCGTGTGCTCTACCAACTGAGCTATGCGCGCATTCGGACACAAGAATATCAGAAAATAAGCTTTAAAACAAACAAGAAACCCGCCAATTACTTGGCGGGTTTCTCTTTTATCG
>JANLIM010000040.1 GCA_024654145.1 Candidatus Zambryskiibacteriota bacterium
CAAAATACGCCACGCTAGCACAAAAGGACTTTCCGGCTCTTCGAGATAATACTGCCCTGCCTTCATATCACGCTCTCCTCCCAGCACTTGTGCGGCCGCACGAAACCAAAACGGAGAGCGAATCACATTCTTCTCCTTAAGCTGCTCTGACAATTCATGAAGCCCAGTACCTTCATCAACCGAGACAATACTACCCGTAGGATAGCTAGAGGGCGGGGTCACAATCCTAGCTGAAGCTGCCACAAGAATGATTACCAATAAGAAAAGATAGATTTTGATAGCTTTGTGGGGTGTCATATTAGACGGGGAGATTGGCTGGAGCCTCTGACTTCTTAGAAGGTGACCTGACTAAGTTTGGAGTAGAAGCGACCGATCCAGGGATGTGGAAAATAGTTGCCAGTTCTTCTGTGGTGAGTATATATGGCTTGCCGTTTAAGTGTTTATAAGGGGTGTTAAAGAATGACCTGCGCTTGTATGCATCAATGTGAGTACTCTGTACTTCCCTCTTCTTCCAGTCTTTAAAGTCCTGCCATGGGAAAGCCACACTCATGAACTTGTCGGGTCTAATGCCGTTTAGTGTAGTAGAGCCAAACTGCCTCATGCTACCGATAAAACCCATGGCAATTGTCTTGTCATAAGAATCCACTGGCGCGATGTAAAGCAGACGAACCATAGTATCAAAGGCAAGCTTGCTTACGTTCCTTTCTATGGCCTTGATCGTGTCAGTCTGCGTCGAGCTGATGCTCATGAATGTCTGAGGTTTGTCCTTCTCAGCCTTTACCACAGCATCTTTCTCCAGAATTTCCTTGATAGCCTTCTTTACCCCATCTCCCCAATCAGGTTTTACAAAAACTTTACCGTCAAGAATCCCTTCCTTCCTGTGTGCCTGCACCAATATCTGCATGGCTGCGAATTCTCCCGGCTTTCTGGTACCCAGATACTCCAAAACTGGCGTAATGGGATCAATAGTTTCCTCCTGCTCCTTGTTATCTTTGTGCAACTCATACTCTACATATGTCTTGATAGGATACGCATCTGCCTTGACCAACTTAGTGGTGATACCAAACATATTGAGCTCCTCCGGGTCGTACCTTAAGTCTTTGGCATAATCCTCTACCTCAAACACTTCCGCTTCTGGGTATTGGGCATAAATTCTAGACTCAATAATCTTTTTCCATCTGGGTAGAGCCCAAATGAAGAACTTCACTTCTCCACCTATAGAGACTATCTCAAACGAGAACCAGTCGCGCACCTTACCCTCCCAGAACGCATCCACAAAAGTGCCGGGTGATGAAGGCTCCCAAAGGCCGTTGAATACAAGCTCCATAGCGGCAGGAGTCTTGAGCATTTCTTTAGGAAGCTTAACCTCGAGAAGGACACTGCCCTGCCCGTTTATCCACCTGCGTCTTATATAATCCATCCATCCGTTGAAGGCGACGTTGAGTAAAAGAAGTGGCACCCAAATCGGCCATAGCTTAAAGAAAATGCCGAGAGCAGTCAGAAACACATCATTATTGAAAAGGGATCCAAAGACCTCTGTCATTCCACTATTTTACCCCCACACCTACTTTTACGCTAATTTTATTAAAGCGCTATGCGTAGCGCAAAAGTAGGTGTGGGGGTTTACACTTAAGCTAGGCGTTTTGGTAGCGACCTTCTTTGTCCTTCTTGAAAAATTTCGAATTCTGAAGGTTGACGAGGATAGTGTTCTCTTTGACATAACGCTCCTTAAGCACCTTTTCGACAATCTGATCTTTGGTGAGAGGTCCTTCTTTCTCGAGAATGTCACGGATAACATCTTTAACAACACCTGACATATAACCCCATTCAGAAAGTGCATAAAGACCTCGACCTACGAGAACGAAGCGCTTGTCTTTGATAAGTTCGTTGTGTGTCGTCGCTACGTGCGCCTTTTTATTAAAATACTGCGTAATAGCCTTGGCCACTTCTTTGAAGTGAATTGGAGAACCGTGCTTTCTTATAACTAGAAAAGCGTAATCCCTCATGCCCTTGGCATTAACGTTTGGACTAGAAGCTTTGCCCCATTCACCGAGAGGGTTCTTACCTATTTTATGGGAAACACTAAGCCAGCGACGGATTACTTCGTCATTCTTGTACTTCTCATTCAAATCTTTTACTTCCTCAAGAAAAGAAGTAATAAGGTCGCCTTCGACAATAAGTTCATCATCGGAAAGCTTAGAATATATTCTTTTCAGTGCGCCTTGAATCTTATCAGAAAGCTCAGGGTCAACATTCCAACGGTGATGGAACTCGTCATCCTCCTTCTCGCGCTTAAATTCTTCTCCAATAACTAATAGGAAATGATAATGATTTTGAACACTTACATCTTTACCCAAGTGCTTCAAAAGATCTTTTTCAGAAACAAGTCCTCCGAGTTCAAGAACAATTTCCTTGAGTTCAGTGAAAGCAGGTTCTGAATCTTTGTAAGCTTTAGATTTCCTGATAGCAGCAAGAGAATGGTTTTCGATCTGGCGAACACGCTCGCGTGTAATGTTGTACTTCTTGCCTATGGCATCAAGAGTAAGTTTAGTTGCTTTAGAGCCAAGACCATAACGAGAAACAATGACATCCTGTCCGCGCTTAGTGAGGACAGATAAAAGGCGTTTGCATACCTCCTTCGGTTTAAAGCTGGTTGCTATCTTTTCCATAATTTACCTATTTGTATCATTACAGTACTCCAATGTCAACACTTATCAAGACAACACAATATTTAGCACTTTTCCAGGCACATAAATATGCTTTTTGACCTCCTTACCCACAATCCATTTCTGGATTTCCGACAACTTGAGGGCCTTCTCCAATACCTCACTTTCACTCATAGATTTATCCGCCTCAAAACTCCCCCGCACCTTACCATCCACCTGCACCACGATCGTTAGTTCATCGGATACTAGCTTCGAATTGTCATACTCCGGCCATGGTTGAGTATGGATAGAATCACTGTGCCCCAACTCACTCCATAACTCTTCTGTTATGTGTGGGGCAAAAGGTGCAAGGAGAAGGAGCAGAGTTTCAAATTCTTTTTGAGAAACTTTTTCTTGTTTCTCAAGAACGTTCGCATAAATCATAAGAGTTGAGATGGCGGTGTTGAAGCCAAGCTCTTCAATATCATCAGAAACTTTTTTAATCGTCTGATGCATTAAGGTCAGACCTTGAGAATCAGTACCTAAGGTCTGACCTTTAGAGACTTTGAATTGCAACTTCCAAACTTTTTCTAAAAACCTTCTCGGCCCTACCAAAGAATTTTCGCTCCAGGCAATAGCTTGTTCAAAAGGACCCATGAACATTTCATACACGCGTAGAGTGTCGGCACCAAAACGTTCAGTAATACTATCTGGATTAATCACATTTCCCCGTGACTTACTCATCTTATCTCCCTTTTGATCAAGGATAATCCCATGCGAGGTGCGCTTCTTATAGGGCTCAGCTGTGGGCACAAATCCAAGGTCGTATAGGAAATGATTCCAAAATCTGGAATAAAGAAGATGAAGTGTTGTATGCTCCATTCCACCGTTATACCAATCAACCGGAGTCCAGTATTTTAATTTATCTTGAGAAGCGAATTTTTCGTCATTTTTTGAATCAACATACCTAAGGAAATACCAAGAAGATCCCGCCCAGTTTGGCATGACGTCTGTTTCTCTTTTAGCATAACCTCCACACTTAGGGCATGTAGTGTTTACCCACTCGCTTATATTTGCTAATGGAGAGTCGCCTGTATCTGTCGGCTGATAGTTCTCAACTTCGGGAAGCGTCACAGGCAGTTGATCCTCGGGAACCGGAACAATTCCGCATTTTTCACAATGTACGACCGGAATTGGCTCCCCCCAGTAACGCTGACGCGAAAATACCCAGTCACGAAGTTTGTATTTCACGACCTTCTTCCCAAAATCTTCAAAACCAGCTTTCTTGTAATTTTCTACGATTGGTAATCTGTGCTTTTCAGCAAAAACTCTGTCTCTTTCATCATCAGCGGGCACACCCATAATGGATCCAGTGCCGTAGTCAGACATAACATACTCAGCTTCCCAAATAGGAACCTTTTCCTGCGTGGCAGGATTTGTAGCGTACTTACCTGTAAATTTATCCTCTTTTCCTGCTACGACCAAAAATGTTGCCCCAAATATAGTATCTGGCCTTGTGGTAAAAACCTTGACGGAGGTCTGACCTCCGTCAATCTTAAAATCTATCTCTGCTCCTTCTGACCTCCCTATCCAGTTTCTTTGCTGAGCTTTTACTCTCTCGGGGTAATTTACAGTTTCTAGGCCTTCTAGAAGTTTGTCGGCGTATTTTGTAATCGCGAGCATCCATTGCTCCTTTTCTTTCTGCTCTACTTCAGTACCACAACGCTCACATTTACCATCGACCACTTCTTCATTGGCCAAACCAATTTTGTCCTTAGGGCACCAATTGATTGGAATTTTGGCTTTATACGCAAGGCCGTGTTCTAGAAACTTGAGAAAAAGCCATTGAGTCCATTTGTAGTACTTAGGGTCGGTAGTATTAATTTCTCTGGCCCAGTCGAAAGAAATCCCGAGAGACTGAATTTGCCTGCGGAAATTGTCAGAATTTTCCTTTGTGACTACCTGAGGTTTTTTGCCCGTTTTAATAGCAAAATTCTCTGTCGGCAATCCGAAAGCATCCCAGCCTATTGGATAAAGCGTGTTATAGCCCTCCATTCTCTTTTTGCGAGAAACTACGTCCATACCTATATAAGGGCGAGGATGTCCTACATGAAGACCATCAGCCGAAGGATAGGGAAATTCTATGAGTGTGTAGTACTTGGGCTTATCAGAAAAATCACCGGCATGATAAATTCCTGTTTCTTCCCAAACTTTTTGCCATTTAGATTCTATTTCTTTAGGATCGTAATCTTTTGACATGTTATCTTGGCTGGAGCTTTACCTGAAGCTCTTAGTCGGAGGATACATTTCTGGATCAATGGTGCGTTCAAAGCAGGTGCGACCAGTGTCGTGCTGCCAGTTCTCCCCTATTCTCATATAGGGCTCGCGCATAGGAGCAATAGAGTCTTGGTCCTGGCTCAGGCTTGCTGCTGGAGTTGCGTGGGTAAATGTAGCACAAAGCTCGAATGAGAGATTGCCAGTCTTTGCATACTCGTAGGCAGCCCCCGTCTTTGGATCAGTCGAGGCACGGAATCCTGAGATAGGATCTTCAAGTTCGCTGAGAGTTTCGGGGATAGACTCCTTCTGCTGCCAGTAATTAACAACCTGCCACTGGATGCTCTGGAGGTCAGAGGTTCTTTGATTGTCATAACGGCGTTCACGCTGAGAAGCGGGAGAACCGATCACCATAAAGCCAAGAATGATAGACGCTACGACGAGGACAACAACTCCGACTCTCCAAATATTCCTCTCGCTCGGAGAAATAGCGTTACGGATCTCTCTCCAGTAATACACGAAAACTCCGCTTGCGATTACAAGGAGTGTAAGAACTTTAAGCAAGAATCCGGCTGTGAGTTCCTGGCCGTCGAGGAACATATAGATGACAGTTACAAGATCACCCGCTACAACTGCCCCGGCAACAAAGAGGGTGATGTAGGAAAGCCACTTGCGTAAAGACGCTTCCTTGAGCTCGGGCTCGGCTACGTAATTCTTCTGCAATAACCAAGAAAGGAAGAGAAAAAGAGGGAAAGCCACTATGAGTGTCGCTACCTGGAAGCTAATGGATGGGAAATAGTATTGGTAAGCATTGGTAATCGTCGGATAAGCGAAATTGATTACTTCAAAAAGAAGTGTAATGAGTGCGATAGCTGATGCATAAAAAGCTACGATAACCCCCAACTGAAGAAAGAAGTCCTTGGCTGTAATTTTTGTATTCATGTTGGAATTATAGCATTAGGCAGAAAATTTGCCTTAATTCAGCTTGAATTTTATCTATATCCATGTTCTTGACAAATACTATTAACTATGGTAGTATTAACAATGGATGAGCTCGGGGCAGCCTTCCTCCGTAACCAGCCCCGATTAGAGGTAGAATCATGAGTTACGTTGTTGTCAATGGCGTGGTGTTCCCGGTCTCCAACAAGAAGATGGAGGTCGCGCAGACATTCGCCGCCGCAGGTGGTCGGGATCGCAACTAGCTCCCGACCCAGGGCCCCGCCAAAAGCGGGGCCCTAAATAATTTCTATACCAAAAACTCGACGACATCGCCATCCTGCACAATATATTCCTTACCTTCGATCCTTACCCAACCCTTCGCACGAGCAGCTGTATAAGAGCCGGCTTCAATTAGTTTGTCATAGTGAATTACCTCTGCACGAATAAACTTAGTTTGAAAATCAGAATGGATAGACTTCCCAGCTTCAGGTGCGGTCGAATTTCTACGAGTCGTCCAAGCACGACTCTCCTTCTCCCCAGTAGTAAGGAAGGTAATAAGGTCTAAAAGTTTGTAGGCTTCAATAATTAGTTTGTCGAGCCCCGTCCCGAAAACGGGGTCAACTTCAACATACGGCCCAGGTATCTTCTCTTTAAATCCGGGAGAAATCTGCCCATTCACTTCAGAAACATTGAGGACATACAAAACCGGTTTCGAGATCCCAGCCTTCTCAAGCTCAAGATTAATGATCTCAATATCAAATAACGGATCAACCTTGTCATGGACGTGGATTATATCTGTATCTTCGAAAGTTCTTACCATCATGATGATGGCATCGACTTCGCGAATGTTAGAGAGAAATTTATTGCCAAGCCCTTCACCCTCTGAAGCTCCTTTGACAAGCCCAGCAATGTCTACAAACTCAACTACAGCAGGAATAGTCTTCTTAGACTGACTTAAAGCAGAGAGCTTATCCAAGCGCTCATCAGGCACAGGCACGATACCCACCGATGGATCGATGGTGCAAAAAGGATAATTCTCTGCTGGCACCCCCTTCTTGGTCAAGGCATTAAACAGCGTGGATTTCCCTACGTTCGGAAGGCCAACGATTCCTACAGAAAGTTTTGACATAAAGCTAGAATAGCCTATTTTTACCTATTTCGCTTTCCTCCCTAGTCTATAAACTTTTCTTTTAATTCTTTCACGTCTGCCGGTAGAACCGAAATGCTTTAAATATCCAAACTTTTTAATCTTTACTTTAAAACCTGCGAATCCTAGGATTCCTTTCGATATTTCGTTTGTAGTATCTCCAAAAAGTAGCCATTGAGCGAAAGGTATGTTATCTGAAGTCACTACGACTCGAGCTGTCTTACCCTTTTGCAATTTCTGCCATGTATAACTACCAGTGAAGTGGAAGGCAAATCCAGGGAGCCAGGTCCGATCGAAAATACCCTTCAAGAGTGCTGGCATAGTAGACCACCAAGTTGGATAAATAATGAAAAGATGCTCACACCAGTTCACATTATCTTGAAAAGCTTTTAGATCGGGCTCAAGTTCCTGAATAGTTCTGTACCCACGGTGAAGGACAGGGTCGAACCGCATGTCACCTAGATTCATTCTGCGTACTTCGTGCCCAGCTTCCTCTGCGCCTCTCTCGTACTCGTTAGCAAGGGTACAGTTGAAACTGTCTTCGTCTGGATGACCGAGTAAAATAAAAATCCTTAGGCTTTTCATAATTTCTAATATCTAATTTCTAAATCCTAAACAATTTATAATTTCTAATTTCAAAATTTTAAACATGGAATTTATTTAGGATTTAGAGTTTAGTGCTTAGGATTTGACATGAGCTTTTGAAGCTCATGTTGGTGCTCGCGCATGACGACCATAGTAGCCGCCATCTCGCTTTGTCCACTTTTAACACGCTTCTGCACTTCTTCCCCAATCTTTTTGAAGAATTCAGGATTCTTTTCCATTGCAGCAAGCAACTTTTCGCGCTCTGCTTCAGGCACGTCTTTCATCTTGGCCTTGAGGGCCTGCTTTAGCATGAAGTCTTTAAATATTCCCATGATTATTTATAGTGAGCCTGTCGAACTATTCTCTACTGAGTGTTTTTATCACAAGCACTCCCTCATACGAGAAGACGTTCGACTCTTTGCTAGATGTATCTGCGGGCTCGAATATTCCTGTCGCTACCACTGGTGTCCCTAGGGGCAGGGTACGCTCTGCACCCTTTATCGCAATGCTATCGAGAGCGAAGTATCTGCCTTCAGCATCCTTTATACCTTTAACACATTCTTCATCATCAACGCTTTTGCGATAAGGAAGACATTCAATCTGACCTACAATACGTACACCATCTTCATGCTTCTCAAGCGCAGACGTTGCTTTATCGTTATTTAGATCACGTTCGTTAATTCCTGAGCTATTGTTAAAGAATAGGAACCAACCGGCTACAAGTACGACTAGAACTGCTGCAACTATGATTATTTTATTTTGATACCAAGTGTTCATAAAGCTAATTATAACTCATGAGGCTCAAAATGCTAATTCTTTAAATAATGCTTAAGTGTATATATCCAATCCTCCTCCGCCTCCGGATTTAAAGCCTTTTGTGCCAAAAGCCATTCCAAGTAAGCTCTGTCGGTCTTTACCACCTCAGCAATAGGCTTATCCTTGTGCTTGCCGAAGTTAAAGAGGTTAAAGAGTGTCGGCCGAGCCGAAATTTCTATCATCTCTTTTATCACAGCTTCATCTGTATCCAGCCCCTCGCGCATTTTAGCAAAGAGTCTCTCATAAACTCCAATTAGCACCCTCACATCCCCTTCCGCATCATGAGCACTACCTTCAATTTCTAAATCCAAATAGTAACGAAGAAACTGAAGATTGTATTCCGGTATCTTGTTTTCTTTATCCAAATGTCGGGCGACGCGAAGTGTGCAAATCCACTTTGACACTTCCAAACCCTCAGCCTTGAGCATAGCAATGTCAAAGACTGCATTGTGAGCAACCAGTATTCCATCCTTGAGAAGCCCTTTGAGATCCCTCTTCATATCACTGCCTTCGAACGGTTCCTTGTCCTCAAGCATTTTATTGGTGATGTGAGTCACGCTCATCGCCTTCACAGACATAGGTAAGGGCGGTTTAAAGTATCCATTCCGAAAACCTGCTGAAGTCTTGTAACAAACCTGAGACAAGCGGTCTGTGCCTACTTCATTGCCCGTAGTCTCAGTATCGAGAAAAATTAATTTGTCTTGCATAGTATTTTAAGAGCTTCGATGTCGGATGTGTTAGCTTTGCCAGCTTCATCTTCATTCAATCTATACATTATAGCTTCTGGGTCTTCAATGTGGTCTAAGCCGAGGGCGTGACCGAGTTCATGCGCCAGAATGCGCACAAGCTTTTCCCGGCTTTGGAATTCATAAATATCTATTCCCTCTCCGTCAGAGCCGCTGTAATAAATACCTCCCTCAAATGTCTCCCCTCTCGCCGCACCTACTGTATTGTATTCATCTACGTTAAGGTTCAGAGACCTAGCCAAGCGGTTCAATCTATCTACAACACTATTGAGTTCACCCACCTTTTGATTCAACGCTTCCTCGGACAGACGCAGCGACTCTACTTCTTGATTGATAGCCAACCTTTCTCTTTCTATAACATCAAATTCTTTTTTGTTTGTACGCGGGCCACTATCCCAAGCCTCTACTCTCGCTTCGTATCGAGCATTTCTTTCTTCAAGGAGTGTCACCTGTATCTCGTAAGAAATCTTGAGGCTCTCGTACTCAGACTTGATTTGACGATAAGTCGCTTCCATCTCACGATACGCGACTTCATCTTGTTTAACCTCGCTTTCTATCTCGGTGAGTTCCTTCGTCACTTCCTGCCTGTAGTCATAAATGAGGTTGACTGCCAGCTTTCCTTTCTCAGGAGAATAAGAGAAAAGATTTTTGTCGCTGGGTCCTTCCCATACTACTTCAGCTTCAGCAAGCGCTGAGAGAAAATCTTCGTAGCTTAGGCCGAAGCGCCTGTCGAAGGTGCCGATAGAGTAGAGAACCGGTTCACTACAAATCTGAACACTTCGCTCCTTATCTAAACTGCCAGATACGAAAAAGACCAATGAAGCGAGAATGGCAATAGAAACGAAAGCTTTAATCATTCTACTTATTCAGTTTATTCCGAAGGGCAGACAAACTCACAGTTCGGCCCGGTTCGCCCCACCCAGGAACCATCAGAGCACTGCAAGGCATCCATG
Source organism: Candidatus Zambryskiibacteriota bacterium (assembly GCA_024654145.1). Lineage (GTDB taxonomy): Bacteria > Patescibacteriota > Minisyncoccia > Phycocordibacterales > Zambryskibacteraceae > UBA5004. Next base: position 10,106 of record JANLIM010000040.1, read on the forward strand.
GTGCAGAAAACTGCTTCACCATCGTTCCCTGGTGCAATCGACCTTTCTGGCTTAACAAGCCAAGCTACAGCTCCTATAACAATGACGAGAATAATTATCCAAAATATTTTGCTATTCATATCCCCATATTATCATGCGCTTTCATACAGAAAAACCCGTCCCGACGTTACGTCGGGACGGGTTTTTCTGTATTACTTCTACTCTGCTTTCTTCACTCCTGGAAGAATCTTGTACATACCTGTACCACAGGTAGTGCAGGTACCCTTTGCTGCTGGGCGTCCTGGCTTGATCTCAACCTTTTTAACATCCTTCATTTCCCTCTTCTCTTTGCACTTTACACAATAACCGATTACTTGTTCGTCCATTTTTGTTTAAATTGATTGATAACGTACTCCTCCACAAATACCATATACAAAGAAAAAAGCCAGTCCTTGCGCAAGTGCGCCGGACTGACCTTATTCCACACCAAGCTAAGTTGCGCTTGGCCAGCTATCGACGTACGTCTCGATCAGCTGTTCGTGATCGCATGGTTTGAGGACGAAAAGACCGCCCATTTCCCTGCAAGGCTGTTCTGCCACATCAGAGGCGCTCACCATCACGAACGGGATGTGAGCAGTGGATCTCAAACCCCGAATCTTCTTCAGTAGAGCCAGCCCATTCATTCCAGGCATGATGAAGTCCGAGATAATCCGGTCAAATTTCTGGCCCTTTTCGAGAATCGCCCAGGCGTCACCACCGTTGTCGAATGAGGCATACTCATGCCCCTTCAGCTTGAGCTCAATCTCGAGAGTCTGTCGGATCATCTCATCATCCTCGACGATGAGGACCTTCTTTTTTGTCATTCAAGCCTCCAATCCTTGTGTTGTATATAACAATATCAGTTAAAAGTCAATACTCTTCTGTCTCCTTTCTTTGAAATATTGCCAAGCAGGAGGAGCAAGAGATGTAATAACAATTAAAAGAATGACAGGAAGAATGTACCGATCCGCATCAGGTATAAAATTGCCAAAAAGGTAGCCGAGAGTTGTGAGCCCAACAGCCCAAAGCAGGCCTCCTATGATGTTGTATTTTGCAAAAGTACGGTACTTCATCCCACCAACGCCAGCCATGATAGGTGCAAATGTGCGGACTACCGGCACGAAGCGTGCGAGGATAATAGTCTTGACCCCATGCTTTTCAAAAAAGGCGGCAGTATTCTCCACATGCGAAGGGTGGAAGAAAAATGATTTCTCCCTGCTGAAAACTCTCGGTCCAGCCTTTTTACCAAACCAATACCCAACGGCATCCCCCGCGACCGCTGCTACAAAAAGCAACGGTATAAGAATCCAGATATTTAAAAAACCTTGGGAAGCTAGAAAGCCAGCAGTAAATAAAAGGCTGTCCCCTGGTAGAAAAAAGCCGATGAGAATGCCAGACTCGGCAAAGATAATGAGAAAAAGCCCGATATAACCGCCGAATTCAATGAGTGAGACAAGGTCGAACATGCCGCTTCAATATAGCATTTTGAAACACAAGTATCGAGGAAACACTTTGAACTTAGGCCCTCCTTCCTTTCACAAAGAATACACCGTAGGTAACAAAACCAATACCAAGAGAGAAAATCAGTAGCCCAAAGAAAGAGCTGTAGTGTCCACCTGTATTAGGTACTGATGGTGTTTGGTACACTACTCCAACGAATGGGGTCGTTTCAGTTACTGCAGGAGTGGTGGTGGCCACTACTGCGGGGGTTGTAGTTGCGTCGACCGTTTCGTCGACAACAGCTGTTGTGGTCACAGTCTCACATTCTGAGATAGTGATAGTGTTGTCATCGAGAGTCACCGCGCCGTTTCTGGCGAGTACGCGTCCTCTCACATCTGCGCCTGTGTTAAGGGTGATAGAGGTAAGTGCTATGACAGTTCCGGCAAAGCTTGAGTTAGTACCCAATGTAGCAGAAGAACCTACTTGCCAGTAGACATTGCATGCCTGAGCACCATTTATAAAGTTAATGTTACTACCAGATGCGGTGGTCAAGCTAGATCCGGCTTGGAAGACGAAGACTGCATTACCGTCTCCTTCTCCATCAAGAGTCAATGTGCCTGTAAGGCCAATGGAGGAAGCACTGCTGTAAACACCTGGCACTAATGTTTGTCCGCCAAGGTCGCCAGCTATAGTGATAGCACCAGTCTGCCCAGCTGCCGCGTTGTAAGCAGTAGTGAGATCATTTTGCGCCTGGAGTGCTTGGCCATTGTTTACTTGTTGTGAACCGTTAACAGCACCAGGTGGGAAGCCTGTGACAGATGTACCCGGACTTAGGCCAAGGTCGCCATTAATAACAGAGGAACCTGTGTTGGTAATAGTTGAACCCGCGAGTACAGCAAAGTTTGATGCTGAACCAAGATTTACGCTCGTAGCGGCAAGAAGGGTTGAAGTAAGTCCGAAGGATAGTGCCAGTATCAAAGTACTTGAGAAAAGCTTGCTAAATATTTTCATTTATTTGTTCTAATTTAGTAAATAAGCAAATAAACCGGTTAATGTGGACCTTAACGATTTAAAGAAGGCGCATTGTTAAAGACGAGCTTAAGAAGAGTTTATTGCCTACAAGTAGTATAGCACACCAAGTAGTCCCAAGCGGATTCTCCTTTGATTTTTGGTTATTTGTCTAGTATATTGTTGGAGTGCAAAAATTGCATGTTGTCTGCGAAAATCAGATAACATCTGATTTTCGGGCCCTTAGCTTAGTTGGTAGAGCGCCTCATTTGCAATGAGGAGGTCATCGGTTCGAATCCGATAGGGTCCACAAAAACATCCCATGTTTTTGTGGTGTTATTTTAACATTTGCGCGAACTTTTTTTGAACGGAACTCCTGACCGCACCCCACCTCATTTTTCTGGGGGAATGGTGGTGGGGTGCGGAATTCTGACTCGCCCGCGCGCAGGAGGGGTCTGGGGAGGAATCCGCGCGGGCTTCGGCTTTCTTTTTTAAAAAAATCGGCGGCTATTGTGAAAGAATTGCTTCCAAAATAACTGGCAATTCTTTCACTCCATCGCTTCCGCTAAAGTGTCCTTTAGCGGACTCCATAGCGATTTTTGCGCCAAGCCGTTCACTAAAAAGTTTTTTGTTTTCTTGTGGTACAACCTCATCGTCGTCAGAGAAAACCGCAAAAAACTTTTTAGTGTGTTGCTTTACTTTATCAAAATCAATCGGGGTTTCCAGCCACGGCTTGGCAATTTCTTTTTCTTCATCGGTTTTCAAGTTCATTAAAGTGAACCAACCAGCTACAAAAAACGCACCTCCAATCTTTTTGTCGGCGGGCAATTTTTCCAAATACCGAAGAATTGTTTGGCAACCGATACTATGTCCAACAAAGTAGATGTTTTCATCAACCTCGCCGACAATTTTAGAAAGGTGCGAAACCCATGCTTCAATTTTCGGCTCCGCCGGTTCCGGCATAGCCGGAACATGAACTTGAAAACCATTTTTCTCTAACTCTGTTTTGAGCCACGGAAACCAACCCTCATCGGGGTAGCCGTCCCAGCCGTGAATTATGAAGACTCGTTTAGTCATATTTTTTCAAAAACAAATAGTGTGCAAACAAAACCATTATCGTCCAAATTTTCCTTATGAATCAAATTGAAATTATTGTTTTTGAACAAATTGAGATGATACGCTTCTTCGCGGTTGTAATCAACAATTTTGCCAATTTTTGGGATATCGCTGTAATGCAGTAATTCTTTGAATTGTTTGCCGTTGTAAGTAATATTTCTTTTTTCAATAAACAAATCCTGCTCGGTTTTTAGTTTGCTCTCAAGATATTTTTCCTCGGCAAGCACCAAAATGAATTTTCCGCCACCCTTGAGCAGCAAGTGAATCTTTTTTACAACATTATCCAAATCCTCGGAAAGAAAATGGGGAAAAACATATATCGCAGTAACGAAATCAAACTTTTTATCGGTTTCGATATCCTGGAAAGTTTTTTTATAAGTATTTATCATTACACCAGACGGCAACACTTTCGGTTTTTTCTTCAAAAAATAATCATAATTTACTCTTGATGGCTCAAACCCTTCGATAACAAAACAATTCTATTTTCCCTGCAAAGTAGCCAATAGCATTTTGAAGAAAAAACCAATACCGAAACCGATATCAAAAATTGAAACGCTTTCGCCTTGGTGTTGTAAAATTACATTTTGAATAATGTAGTCGTTGATAAATGAATTGATCTTCGTCTTTTCTTGATTTTTCCAATCAATCTTATTGTATTGAAGATAAAAGAAATCTTTGTTTTTCATAATTATTTCAAAAGTTCATCGGGAGAAACCCCAAGCGCATTAGCTATTTTAGCAGCTGTCGCAAGGGTCGGATTTTTCTTCCCATTCTCAATATTGCTGATATAGCCCCTATCAACCTCCAAAGCACGAGCAATATCGCCTTGCGACATTTCCTTTTTAGCTCTAATGCGCTTCATGTTTTTTCCAAATTGTGCAGAAATTTTATCCATATTTAAGTTATTCACATTTTAGCATTTTGATGTATTACTAGACAATGTTATACTATAATCCATCATGTTTGTATGTATTTTTTTGTCCGCCCCGAATTCCCCCAAAACAAAAA
>JANLIM010000072.1 GCA_024654145.1 Candidatus Zambryskiibacteriota bacterium
ATTATAACAATACCAACTATGGCTAGTCTACCAAAGGCATCCGGCACATTAGCCGCGATTTTGAGCCCTCTCACAGCAAAGAGGACAAATATAGCAATAAGCAGCACCGAGCCGACAAAGCCGAACTCCTCTGCCGCTACAGCGAATATAGAGTCCCCCACCGGCTCAGGCAAGTAGGTAAACTTCTGCACACTCTGTCCGAAGCCTGTGCCGAAAAGCCCGCCTGAGCCTATAGCAATGAGTGACTGTTGTATTTGGTAGTTCGCGCCCAAAGAATCCGTAGTCGGGTTTATAAAAGTATTGATGCGCTGCATCACGTAAGGCCGTGTATAAGCGAGGAAAGCTAGGCCCATAATACCCGCGAGGAGTATGACGAGCATGTATTTCCATCTCCCTCCTGCCGCTATAAACATAGCCATGCCTGTCGCCGCTATAACCATGAATGTGTCCGTATCCGGCTGCATGAGAAGTAATCCTCCACAAAGAGCGAGCAACGCAACCAAAGGCACAAAGCCCCACTTGAAGCTCTTAATCCTATCCTTCACCCCTGCCGCCCATACAGCAAAATATATAATAAAGGCGAACTTAAGAATTTCTGACGGTTGAAACGATAGATTACCGAGCATAATCCAACGCCTCGCTCCCCCATGCTCAAAGCCGATACTGGGGAAAAGAACAAGAATGTTCAGTATTACTGCGAAGAGAAGCAGGTAGAAACCAAACTTCTTCCAGATTTTATAATCAAGCCTGGCAGCGAGGATAAGTGCAATAGAACCGAGAAAAAGACCGAGAACAGTCTGCGAAAAGGCAACGCTAGAATAGTTCGAGCTCTCCTTAGCCAAAAGGCCGAGAGAGGCGGAGGAGAAGATAAAAAAGCCCACCAAAATCAAAATGACTGTAATGACAAGGAACGGCTTATCTACTTTGACTCTACTTCGCATCTTGTGCGAAATTATACACTATTCGCTCATTTGTTCCGCCTCAAAAGCGATGAAGGATGTGCGCAAGGTCTGTTCCTGAGAAATATAAGTGTTAGAAAGGTGGAGCCCCATAACTACGACCATTACCACAGCCCCGTTAAGAACGAGATCAGGATGCTGATGTTTAATCTTAATAAATATATTGAAAAGTATCGCGAGAGTGATAATACCCATAATACTGTAGAGCACGGCATCAGTAGAATGTCTTGGAGAAGCAGCAGCTGTCTGGAAAAAATCTTTGACAGTCTCCTGAGTAACTTTATTTATACCTGGTTTTTCTTCAGAAACTGCAGGGACACTAGGTGCAGCTTCTCCAAGAACTTCTGTACTTGGTGTCTGAGCCGTAACTTGTGTCTGTGCCACTGATGCAGGTTGTGCTGGCGCTCGAGGTGCGGGCTGAGGGTTGCTTGCCCCGAGCACAGTCGAGGGGTTGGTTGTGGGTTGTGGGTTAATTCTCGGCCTTCCGTAAACCTGCGCAACAAAGACTGTCTGGCGGCCCTTGTACATACCAGTAGCTACACCAGTCCCTACTTCCGTATAAGCACCGTGCACTATGTTGGCACGGTGTGTTGAAGAATTCATCCAAGCTTCAGTTACATCTTCCGAGTCGACAAAGTTAACAGCTAAGTTTTCTCCAGCGTACGTGTAGGTATACCCCACTGCTTCAAGCCAATACCAAGGAGTTCTACCTTCCGGCGAAGTGTGGGCAAAATAACTTTTTGACGCCATATCCTGTGCCTTAAGTTGAGCCGCTTGATTTAAGATTACATTTTCAGAAAGTTGTGGAAGGCTCTGATCTATGCGCTTTTCATTTGTAAGCGAAGTCAAAACACCTGGAAGCACAGCAGTAAGATTTAAAGAATGAATAAATCCAACAAAGTTAAGTGCAGGAAGCACAAAGAAAATAAGCTCAAAGAAAAGCACAATGCCTATAAGTTGAGTGGCATTCTTTTTATGTAGGAAATAGGGTCTGTGGCCGTTTCCCTCATGTGGGACGAAGTGTCTTTTGAACCAATTAATCATGTCTAAATTGTAAAGTACATTTTAATAAAAGTCAAATGCATAACCTCAAACCGACCTACTCCTTAACATCCCCAACCAGGTTGGGAACTGTGAGGATGGGCACTATTTCGAAGTTAATACGCCCTATAATCTGCTCGCGGGGCGTCTCAACGCTCACCCGCCAACGCCCTGGAGTGAAGTTGGACTTCTCAGAAAAAGTCCTAAATCCCCCAGAACGTCCACCAGAAAGGTAGAGCGGCGTACGGGTCACAGTAATCCACTCTCCATCATCATTTTGATACTGCCAGTTGTGCACTATGCCGGTATTGAGAGAGCCTGGGCTAAATATGGCTGTGTATGCATAAAGCGACTTCCCTTCCTGCCAATGTATTTTAGGGCTCAACTGGAAATATTTCTCCACTCCCCTTTCTTCATCTGTCACCACATAGTTGCCTTCGGAGTTGCGAGAGATTGAGTGGTAAATGCCAGAATCTTTGAGCGCTAGAGGAATAGGTGGAATAAGATTCATAAAATAAAGAACATTTACCGAAACAAAAATAAACGTAATAAAAGTCCAAATATGAGTTTTGTTTTCAAGAAATCTCTCAGAAGCAAGCTTCCTCAAAAGTAAAATATAAATCCAAATAGCGACCAAACTGACAATTCCACTTAATATAAAAACCTCAGGCCGTATGCTCTTAAGAAGAAGTGGCATCAAAAAAATGCTGAAAGAAAGTATAGAAAGATAGAGAAAAGAAAGCCTGAATGCTAGTTGCTCATAACGCTTTTGGAAAAGCTCGTTTGCAAGCATGGCCGCCAAGAGAATAAGTAAAAACGGCCACGTGGCGGTAAGTGTCGAGCTGCGGAAGTAAAAGATGAAGAAAGAACCCAGAAGCGCACCGAAGCTGAACTGTAAAATATTAGGGAGCCAGAAGCCCTTCTTTGCAGCTACATCGCGATTGAGGAAAATAATACAAAGGCCGACGATCAATATATTGGCCGCGATCCAAAGATTCTCCCGCAAAGCATCGATACGTTGGAGTGTGAGTGAGTCCACCACGAAACCTGTCATGAGAGATGCTATGGAGAGACGTCTTTCGTATTTCTCGTACCATTTTCTCGCTCTTATGTACTGCCTCTGGAAGATTGGGGTCATTTATCTATCTGTCTGTTTATCATCTTGTTTATAGATTTGATAAGTATGATAACCACGACAGTGACGAGAATAGCGTAAAGAAACTTCACTCCAATGGTATTCCTAGAAAGCGGGAAAGCTGTTTCAATAAGTTCTTTTATGGCATCGTTCCAAGCAAGACCGGCAACCAAGCCCAGAGCAGCGCTAATGTAGCCGAAGGTTGTACTCTTCAACTCCTTCTTAATTTCATTCATAGAATTATTTTACCACTTAGCTGATCAAATACAGGATAACCCCTGTGATAGAAGAAACAACAGAAACAATCCAGTAGCGCATTACCACCTTCTCCCGCGGCCAACCCTGGGCCTGGAAGTGGTGATGAAGCGGGGCTACGAGAAAGACTCGACGCTTATTGAACATTTTATAAGACGCTATTTGAATTATATCGGAAGCGGAAGTAGCAACTAGAGGCAGCGCAATAATGGGCAAAAGAAGTACCGAATCGGTGAGAAAAGCGATAACAGTCAGCACTACCGTGAGCGCAAGCATACCACTCTCCCCCATATAGAACCTGGCAGGGGGTATATTGAACCAGAGGAAAGCCATGATGCCTCCGGCAATAGCGCCAGAAAGCGCAGAGATGTCCGCCTGATTGCCGAGGAAGGCGATAAGAGAATATGCGGCAAAAACTGATGCCATCACTCCGCCGGCTAGACCATCCAAACCATCAATGACAGAAGTTGAAAAGGTCGCAAGCATGACGATGATGAAAAAGGGTATGAACCAAATGCCTAAGTCCCACTGCCCACCGAAGGGCACATGAATAGAGCTGAAATCAAGCTTGCTATAAAACCAAAGAGCGATGGTCAATCCGATCAGTGTGACGAAAACGATTTTGACCTTGCGGTAGATCAAGGTGTCCTTCCCATAAGTGCTTTTACCTGAGATCTGGAGCAAGTCATCTATCAGCCCTAAGGCAGCAGCGAAGAAAAAGGCTCCCAAAGGCACTACAGTCTGACTTCGACTGAAAAAGTTTAGCTGTTGGAAAATGCTGAACTCTCCTCCGAAGATTCCGCCGGTAAAGATCTTTGATAGCACAAATATGACCGCCACTGTCAAAAACACTGAAATCCAAATAATCACTCCTCCCACACGCGGAGTAGCAAGCTCATGTTCAGTGTTATGGATACTGTTAAATTCACTAGAAGTGTCTGCCTCTGTCCGGGGAGACTTCTTCCACATCTTGTATTTATAAAAATACTTTGTGAAGAAGGGTGTAATAAAAATACCGATAAAGAAAGTGAGAACAGCGGGACCAATGATCTTGAGTATTTCCATACTAGGCGGACTTAGTGCCGATAAAAGTATTGTACCAAAGAGCCAGCATTAAAAGGAGATATATCTTTCTCGAATTATCTCGCTTCCTGGAGACATGATCTTCGATTAGTTGCCGGATCACAGCAGTATCTAGCCGAGACTTGATGTATTCGTTATCAAGAATGATTTCATAAATATCTTCCCTATCTCGGTTAAACCAAGTTTTGACTGGCGTGGGGAAACCGAGCTTTTTCCTGTTTCTTGTACTCTCTGGAAGAACAGATTTAAAAGCTTCTCTGAGCAGATATTTCGTCACTCCTCCTCTCCACTTAAACTTATCTGGAAGCATGCTTGCGAGCTCGGCCACTTCCTTGTCGAGGAAGGGCACGCGAAGCTCGAGCGAATGCGCCATGGTCATCTTGTCTGCTTTGGCAAGGATATCCCCAACTAACCAGGTATTAATATCTACATATTGCATTTTGGTAGAATCACTTAAGCCTTCTGCCTTCGCGTACAAATTGTCAAGGTTCAACCTTGACATTTCTGGCCCCTTCCAGAGCTTTTTCACTTCGTCCGTTTTAAATATAGAAGCGTTACCAATATAACGTTCCTCTAGATTCTGAAGCGCTCGCATAGCAAAGTTACTGCCGCGCAAAGGCAAAGCCGAAAGAAACTTTAAAACTGGGCGCGGTAGCCAAGCAATCCTTGCTCTAGCAAAAGGCTCAAGATAAATATTGTATCCACCGAAGAGTTCGTCTGATCCTTCACCCGAAAGCACTACAGTAACATGCTTCCTCGCTTCCCTGGCCAGGAAGTAAAGCCCGATAGCCGAAGGGTCAGCGACAGGTTCGTCGAAATGCCAGACGGCCTTCGGCAGAGCTTCGAAATATTCCTTGCTCGAGATGGTAATCTCCGTGTGATCAGTCCCAAGAGGCCCTGAGGTTTCTTTTGCTTCCACTCCTTCCGATAGAGACTCGAATCCCACTGTAAAAGTCTTAATCTTTTTCTCTCCTCTTATCTTCTGCATCAAAGTTGCAATGATACTTGAGTCAATACCGCCGGAGAGGAACGACCCCACAGGCACATCCGCAATCATGTGGTGGGCCACAGAATCTTCCATTGTCAGAAGAATCTTTTCTCTAGTCTTTCCTTCATCGAGATTCTCCACTGGTTCAAATTTAAACTGCCAGTAACTTTTTTCCTCAAACTGCCCGGACCTCAGATCAATTTTTAGATAGTGTCCAGGAGAGAGCTTGAAGACATTTTTGAAAAAGGTCTCTTTGAGGGGATTGTACTGGTACGAGAGATAGTTATAGACCGCGGCATCATTCACCTCCGGTTTGAATTCCTTTAGTTTCAAAAAACTTTTGATCTCAGAAGAAAAGGCTGCGATCTTTCCTTCAATCACAAAGTAGTAAAGCGGCTTGATACCGAAGTAGTCACGCGCGATGAAGACTTTTTTCTCCTGCGTATCATAGATGGCGAAGACAAACATACCTCGGAGCTTTGTTAGCATCTTCTCTCCCTCCAACTCGTACATGCGCAGGATTACCTCGGTATCGCTTTCTGTTTTGAAACTCTGTCCCTGCCCTTCCAACTCCCTCTTCAGCTCCCTATAGTTATAAATCTCGCCGTTAAAGAATATTAAATAGCGCCCGTCAGCGGAAGAGATGGGTTGTTTGCCATGCGCGAGGTCAATGATAGAAAGCCGCCTCATGCCGAGCGCCACATACTCATCTGTGTAGAAGCCGTCATCATCCGGACCGCGGTGCGTGATGCATTCATTCATGAGCCTTACGGCCTTTTCTTTATCCCCTATTCGCGAGCCTGTGATTCCAGTTATACCGCACATAATTAATTTTGATTTATATATTTCAAAGTTGCTTCTATCAGAAGCTTTGCATCCTCAAATCTCCCTTTCTCTGTCGAGCCGAGGATGGTTATAACTATCGGCCTGCCTAGTTCGGGGTCAAAGACGAATACTAAATTACCCCCGGCTGTGTTTGTATAACCAGTTTTAGAAGCTTTCAAACCAGGAATAAATCCAGCCAAAGTATTAGTATTCTTTGCTTCGTGAGCAATGTTATCCATAGAAGAAATTGATGACAGAGGCTCACGTGTAGCGAGAAGCGCCTCTGGGTAGTACCGAGTGATGTAATCCATAAGATGAGCCATGTCCCTCGCGGTGCCGTAGGCGCCACCTTTGTATTCGGACTCATCGAGGCCAGTCTCGTTCCAGAAGTAAGTATTTTTTAGATCAAGTGCAGTCGCCTTCTTATTCATTTCGTTAACAAAATCATCCACCCTTTCTCTCGGATTGGCATTAGAACTCTGGAGTGCTCCAAGAGAAAGAGCCACAGTTCTCATACCATCGTTTGAGGAAGTGATAAGCGAGAAATCAAGCAGGTCTTTAAGACTCCACCTCTCGCCCACCAGTAGCCCACTATCCCCAGTAGGCTCGAGTGATTCCCGGGTGACTGTGACAGTGCCGTATTCAGGACTAAGTTCTCTTGCTACAAGAGCAGCCATGACCTTTGTAAGCGAGGCAAGCGGCATGCGCGTGTTTTCATTCTTTGCATAGAGCACAGCGTTGGTCCTGGCGTCATAGACATAAGCCGCTCGTGCCTGAAGAGTTACTTCCGGGAAAGGCACTGAAGCGCGCTCGGTAGGAGCAGAAGTATCCCCTCTCTCGACTCTTGAGCCCAGCACATACGAGCTCACGACCAAAAGCGACAAGCCCAGAGCCAGGAAGACAAAGAACCTCAGCTCAGCATCTTTATGTAAAAATTGGTTATTGAACATTTGTATTTGGCTCAACTTCCGTCTGAGCTTCTTCTGCTACAGAATTATTTACGAACTCCTCCACCTTCTTGAAGACACTACCATACTCCGGCAAATCCTCCCTACGTGTCACTCCCAAATGCTCGAGAAGCTTAAGCGTAGGCTTGTAACTATAACTACGCTCACCTGCTACATCAGCTCTCTCCACTAGTCCACGTATAAGAAGAGAACGAAGTATAAAACCTGAGTTTACCCCGCGAATGTGGTCAATCTCTCTCCTTGAGACAGGCCCCCTGTAGAGCACAATTGCTAGAGTCTCGAGCCCAGCCCGCCCAAGCTCTCTTGATAACTCTTCTTTCTGTATTCTCTCAATCAAATCAGAATTTTCTGGAGAGGTGCCGAAGGAGATTGATTCCCCATCCGAGACTATGACTATCCCTCTGTCGCTGTACTGTTCTTGCAATTTAGAAACTGCTTCTTGAATCTTATCTTTCGAAATGCCGAGCATTTTCGCCAACTCAGTAAAAGTAACGGGCTCGTTTTTAAAAAGAAGCACTGATTCGATCTGAGTTTCCAGGTTAGACATAATGCGGGGTATTTACAGATTCGCTTTCTATCTCTATCTCTCCCTTACCTTCTTGCGTGACGCGTATGGCGCCGCGCTTCACAAGTTCAAGCATGGCGAGGAATCCGACGATGATAGAAACTTTCTTCTCATGAGTCATCTCTCCCTTTGCTCCATGGAAATCGGCGAACTTAAACTTGCTTGCCTTCGAGATACGTTCCGCTAGCTTCTCTATCATCTCTTCCAAACTCACCACTTTCCTCACTGTGACCTTAGAGAGCACCTCCTTCTTTGGCAAAGATTCAATGACTCGCTCGAGCGAAGCAAGTAAGTTCGCTGTGTCGGTCTTTGAGTCAGGAGAGAAGACTACCGCAGGATTTTTTGAGGGTGTCTTCTCGAAGATTATCTCCTTGCCAAAAAGACTTTTGAGAGTAGCTGAAAGCTCTTTTACCTTCGCATAGAGAGCGAGCCTGTCCTCAAGATCATGGATACTCTCTTCCTCTTCTTCTGTCAGTTGGAGCATAGGCAAGAGCGAACGGCTCTTGATGAGCATAAGAGTCGAGGCGATGAGGATGAACTCAGCACTCTCACCTATTGGGAACTCATCGTGCTCCTCGATATAGGCGATAAAATCATCTGTTACCTGAGCCAAAGAGACGTCGTTCACAAAGAGCTTCCTCTTGCTCACAAGGTCCAAAAGAAGATCGAGCGGACCCTCGAATGTGGAGGTTTTGACAGTATAATAGCCACCTTTCATGGTGGCTATTATACCTAAAAAGAGTGATGTTATCACTCTTTTTCCAACTTATCTGGTCACCACTTCCTTTGCCTTAGCAGCCTCTTTAAAGAGTGTTGCTGTGGCGACTACCTTGAAGGGATAGCCTGAGGAGTCATCTTTAAGTTTCTTGGTAAATTGTTTTACAACAGGGTCAGAAAGAAGTTTGTGCACTGTGATGCTGTGCTTCTGGATGTAAGCACGCATGGTGGCCTGATCCTTCATACCCTTAAGAGTAACGCCGTGGTTAGCCTTAGCGTAGCGCTTAAGAGCATTGGACACGTTGCCCTCACCGGCGTGATACGCCCAAGTAGCGAGACCCCAGTCACCGAAAGTCTCATAGTTATTCTTGAGGTAGCGCATACCAGCGTCGATATTCTTGATCGGGTTTTTCCTCTCATCAACACTTTTATTCACTGTAAGGCCAAGCGAGCGGGCAGTACCAGGCATGAGTTGGTAAACGCCGAGAGCGCCGGCTGAGGAAACTGCAGTATCCGAACCACCGTTTTCAAGGAGACCAACACCAATAGCCACGTCTTCGGGCACCCCGTTTTGAGCAGCCTTTGTCTTAATTGTCTTTTCGTGTCTCTGAATCACAGCAAGCGATGCAGGGTACGCCTTGCGCGAGCTCACGAACTCAATCTGTTTTTCAATGGCTACTTTGGTCTTATCGAGAAAAGCTTCGTGGCCGAAGAATGCCTCGGTCATAGCGATAGCTCCCCTTTCAGAAATCACTTCACCAGCAGATACGCTTGCGGGAGCAATAGTCTTAGTGAGTATAGACTCTACGGTAAGCACCTTCTCAAACGAACGTGGAGTGACAGGCATCTGAAAGAGTATGACAAGGACTGCTCCGATGAGCACGAACTTACCGACTGTATAAAGCTTTTCGACGAATATGTGTGTTTTAATCATGGCGTTTGGTGAATGTACGAACTTCTTACGAATCAACGAACCCGATGATCCAGGCTCGCACATTCGTCTAAATTCGCTCTACATGAGAATTTGGGCTACAACGATCCAATTGGATCGTTCGCCCTAGGGCGTCCGTGACACCGGGCTAGCCCGAACGCTGAAAAGCGTTTTAGGGCAAACAAAAAACGCTCGAAACGGGCGCGGGAATGAGGCACTATATAAAGCTTTTTGCGCCTGGTACACGGCCG
>JANLIM010000016.1 GCA_024654145.1 Candidatus Zambryskiibacteriota bacterium
ATCAGGGGGGACTAGTGCACCACTCAACCCGTTTTCAACGATCTCCGGTATGCCGCCGACTTTTGTTGCGATGACTGGGAGTCCAGCTATCCCAGCTTCAAGTAGAGCGTAAGGCAAACCTTCGGACCGAGAAGGCATGCAGTAGATATCTAACCCAGCGAGATATTGTTTTGCATTATCAACATATCCTTTAAACATGACCCTATCATTTATACCGAGTTCCGTTGCGTAGTCTTCCAAAGTTTCGCGAAGTTCTCCAGCACCAATGAGGACTAGGTTCGCATGATTTTTTCTGGTGAATTTTTCCCATGCATCGAGCAAAACATCGATGCCTTTCACAGGGTGAAGTTCAGAATTGGCACCGACTACCAAAGTATCGGCTTCATGAATACCAAGAGCGCGTCGAGCAGCGTTACGCTCCAATAATTCAAAACTTTCCAACCCGTTGTGTATCACAACAAGTTTGTTTTGAACAAAAGGGAAGTGGGTGACGTCTCTCTTAGTCTTCTCTGAAACGCAGATGGTTTTGTGTGCCGAAAGAATAGTCACCCAGCTTAAAAATCTAATAAGAGCCTTTTGCCAAAATGGCCTAGGCTCGTTAAATGCCCAGCCGTGGGCAGTGAATATAATTTTTTTGATACCGAGTAAGCGCCCGGTGAATATGCCGGCTCCGCCCATTTTGGCACTATTGATGTGAAAGACGTCAGGCTGCTCTTGTCTGATTGTTTTGATAATAAACCAAAGCCGTGGAGCATCGTTTATCAAATCTATATTCCTGCCAAATCCGGGAATGAGTATGGTTCTAATATCGGCGGCTTTAAGTTTCTCTACCAATAACCCACCTTCTCCACACAATACAGCTACATCATGTCCGAGTTTCTTGGCTTCGGTAGCAAGGTTGAATACGTAGCGCTGTGCGCCTCCGAAGTTTGACTTAGTAATGCCGTAAATAATTTTCATTGACAATAACTATTTTATCATACATAGTAATAAAGGAACAGGAGGTTTTATGGCCGAAGAACGATATGAAGAAACGACAGTCGGACAGGTTCTTCCAGGCGAAGAGTTCATAACGAACTCGGGTACGCGGTATCTCAAAATGTTCAAGCGATCGGCCGTTCGGATCAATCGCGAATCAGAAGCAGTTGTTCTCAAGTGCGGGGGAAGGGGATGCCGGCGAGGAACACAGTGCGTTTTCGATAATAGTGTTCCTGTCCGCCGCGTCCTCAGCCAGTAGTCCGCGAAGAGCCGCGTCACACGACGCCGTGCTCGACGCGGGCTCTTTCTTTTTATAAAAAATCCAAAAAAGTCACCATTACGTTATTTTTCTACACTCGTCAGAAAGTAACGTATTAACTTTTGAGCCCAAAATACTGGCGGAGGTACTTATCGTTCTCTATTTCATCCGCAATGATGTACAAAGTTTCTTTACCAACCCCGAAATCAGTTTTCAGTAAACCAATGACATCTTCGCAATCGTAAGGATATACCCAAATACTGCCCTGTAATCTATAGAAGCCCGCATTAGTGAATAAATCGAAAATCTGTCTTCGAATTTTACCCTTTTTCTTTTCTGAAATGTCATAAATAATTATTCTCCATTTTCTATCCCACCTTTTCGGCTTCTTAAATTTGTAATCCGACAATTCCCACCGCCTTAAGATCCTTTCGCCACCCTCTGTTAGCTGGTAATACCCATTTTCAAATTTCATCAGCCCTCTTTTTACCAGCTTAGATGCTGAAGAAGATATGTATTCTTTCCTGCGCGGGTTAGGAAGTATGCCAAGCTTGTCCATAGCACGGATTACGTTTGGAGCCACCAGTCCAATACTTAGAACACCCACAGCAGCCACAGAGCCGAGAATGATTTTCTGTAAGTTTTCCTTGTGTTGCCTTTTACTGTTTTTCTTCTCTAATTTTCCCATACGTTACTTTTCTACACTCGTAGAATTATAACGTATTAAGAAAAATTTATGTAAGTGAGGTTATGACAGAAGGAGGCTTTTAATTACGGCGTTAGTGTTGTATAATACACGCAATGAGTCCCGTTAGAAGCCTCGGTCACGGTTTCAATAGGAGCCATGTATCAACATGAAAACTGGTCGAATATTTATCACTAATACGTACAAGCAAGGCTCGCTGACCGAGACCTGCTTCTAATGGGATGAGCCTCTTTAATAAGAAGGAGCCTTTGGTACTACTCGCAGGCGATCTGCTCTTTTTTGTCGTCTCTTTGTGGCTTACTCTCCTTGTGCGTAACGGGGCCTTGCCTTCGGAGGGGCTGTTTTATACTCACCTTAAGCCTTTTGCCGTACTCTTTCTCGCTTGGATAATTGTTTTCTATATTGCCGGGCTTTATGAGAAGCATACTGTCATCCTTAAGAGCCGCTTACCTAACATCCTGGCACGTACCCAGTTGGTAAACTCCGGACTGGCCGTCGCCTTCTTCTACCTCGTACCTTTCTTTGTCATTACACCTAAGACGATTCTTTTCATCTATCTTTTCATCTCTTCTGTCGTCGTGCTTCTCTGGAGGATGTACGGATATTTTATTATAGGTCGTGGTCCTATTAACAACGCCATTCTCATAGGTTCAGGAGAAGAGATGAAGGTGCTTCTCAACGAAGTCAACAACAATCCAATTTACAACATAAAGTTTATTTCTTCTGTTGATCTCAATCGAGCCGACGAAACAGGCTTTTGGAAGGAGATTGTGACTAAAATTTATACCGAAGATGTTTCCGTCATCGCCATAGACTTAGCGAACGAAAATGTGGAGCCTGTCCTACCGCATCTCTACAACTTAATCTTCGCTAAGATTAGCTTCATTGATATGCACAAAATCTACGAAGACATTTTCGACAGGGTGCCGCTCTCTCTCCTACGCTACAACTGGTTTTTGGAAAACATTTCGACCACACCTCGCGCCGCTTATGATGCTATGAAGCGCGCTATGGATACGACACTTGCTTTTATCTTGTTTATTGTTTCTCTCGTCTTTTACCCATTTGTCTATATCGCTATCAAGATGGATGATGGTGGACCCCTTTTTATTGCTCAGGAGAGAATCGGGGAAGGCAATAAGATTATCAAAATTTTGAAGTTTCGCAGTATGACGAGAGACGACAGAGGACATTATGGCGATGACTTCCATACCAACACCGTTACAAAGGCCGGAGCATTCCTCCGCAAATCAAGGATCGACGAATTGCCTCAGCTTATCAATGTTCTCAAAGGAGACCTCTCGCTCATAGGTCCACGCCCTGAGTTGCCGGCTCTCGCCAAAGAGTATAGTAGCCAGATCCCTTACTACAATGTGCGGCACCTGATCAAACCCGGACTCTCCGGTTGGGCACAGATCTACCACGAGACGCACCCGCACCATGAGGTGGCGACAGAAGAGACTAAAAACAAGCTTTCCTACGACCTTTATTACATCAAAAACCGCTCTTTCCTGCTTGATATTAAGATAACTTTGCGTACACTAAAGACACTCTTGTCTATCTCAGGCCGATAGATAAATAGTTTATGCGAAAACACGCCACAATTTCTATAATTCTCCTTGTTCTCTTTGGCCTTTTGGGTTGGTATTTCCTCATAAATCAGCGTGGTGGTGAGACCAGATTCCCATTCCGCTTTGGGCTAGACCTTGTGGGGGGTACGGAGCTAGTCTATCGCGCTGATACGACACAGGTGGACGATGTGGATGGTGTGATGGAAAGTCTCAAAGGGGTGATAGAGAGAAGGATTGCCCAAGCTAATCTTTCTGGCGCACTAGGAACTCTCGAACCTCTAATACAAACAGAGTCAGCAGGCATAATCTCAGGAAATAGGGATGAAAGACTCATAGTAGAACTTCCGGGAGTGACAGATGTAGAAAAAGCAAAAGCACTCATAGGAAAAACTCCTACGCTAGAGTTCTGGCTTCTTAAAAGAAATGTCCAAGAGATTATTGATGCAAATCCTCAACCAACAATAGAAGATCTCTACACCCCAACAGAAATCACCGGTAAGTATTTAACTAGAGCAAGTGTTGTGTTCGGTCAGACTGGCACCCCAGCAATTGCTTTGAATTTCAACAAGGAAGGTGGAGTGCTTTTTGCAAAATTAACCAAAGAGCATAAGGGAGAGTCGTTGGCAATTTTCCTTGATGGGACAAGAATTCAAGAAGCGGTAATACAAGACGAGATTACAAATGGTGAAGCCCAAATTACCGGTAGTTTTACGCCAGAATATGCAAAGGCTTCTGTCAAAGATCTTAATTATGGGGCTTTGCCAGTTCCGATTGAATTCCATTCAAGTCAAACTATAGGCGCTACTCTCGGTGATGCAACACTTGATGCCGGAGTGAGAGCGGGGGTTATCGGCTTTGTAGTTCTATCAATCTTTCTAGTGCTTTGGTATAGATTACCGGGGCTTATAGCTGTGATCGCGCTTATTTCTTACACTATCCTTTCTCTCGCCATCTTTAAACTTATTCCTGTGACACTAACAGCGGCGGGTATGGCTGGGTTTGTCCTCTCACTTGGTATGGCTGTGGATGCCAACATTCTTATCTTCGAGCGCACAAAAGAAGAGATGAAAAAGGGCAAGAACATCCACGACTCATTGCACGAAGGCTTCCTCCGAGCATGGCTTTCTATCCGGGATTCAAACATTTCCTCAATCATTACCGCTATCGTTCTTTTCTGGCTTGGCACTTCTGCGGTAAAAGGCTTTGCTCTTACGCTCGGTGTTGGTGTGATGGTCTCAATGTTCTCGGCTATCACTTTGTCGAGAACCTTCCTTTTTGCTGCTTGCCCTGAGCCCGTCGAAGGGGCGTCCGCAAAGGAAGGGAAGATAAGTAGATTCTTATTCTCTAATGGTTTCCACAAATGATTCGATTAACTCACCACAAGTAATATGTTTTTCATCAGACACAGGAAAATATGGTTCGCTTTCTCTACACTGCTTATTCTTGTATCCTTTTACGCCATGTTTGTATATGGCTTCAATCTCTCAATCGACTTCAGGGGAGGGACTATTACCGAAGTGCGTTATGACGGAGAGCGACCTAACAAAGATTCTTTGGAAAGCGCTATTGGTACATTGGGCTTGGGCGGATTCTCTGTGCGCCCATCCGGCGAAGATAGCTACGTTATCCGTACCAAGGATTTAACTGAAGCAGACAGAGCCAACCTCGGTACGGCGCTCTCACTTTCAAGCTCCACTTATACAATAGAAAGGCAGAACACTATCGGCCCGACAGCTGGTGCCGAACTCAGAAGCAAGGCTGTGAAAGCTATCGCCGTGGTGGTGCTTATGATAGTGCTTTTTATCACCTTCGCCTTCCGCAAAGTTTCCAAGCCTGTGGGGGCGTGGAAATACGCTCTGGTAACGATCGTGGCTCTTGCGCATGATGTCATCATCCCTACAGGAATCTTCGTCTGGCTCGGGTATCTGGCCGGGTTCGAGATAGATCTTCTTTTCGTTTCGGGCCTTCTCGCCATACTCGGCTACTCGGTGCACGATACTATTGTCGTCTTCGACCGTGTACGAGAAAATCTATCAATTAATATGGAGAAGAATGTTAAGGAAGAGTTCGAGACAACGGTAGGGAAATCAGTTACTCAAACACTCGCTCGTTCTATCAACACCTCTCTTACTACCTTTATTTTGCTCCTCGCACTC
This sequence comes from Candidatus Zambryskiibacteriota bacterium, assembly GCA_024654145.1. Lineage (GTDB taxonomy): Bacteria > Patescibacteriota > Minisyncoccia > Phycocordibacterales > Zambryskibacteraceae > UBA5004. The sequence continues at coordinate 5,671 of JANLIM010000016.1, forward strand.
TATTTCTTCGGCCCAGCTGCGACCAAGCAATTCTCCCTCCTTCTCGGCATCGGTATTATCGTCGGAGCGTATTCATCTATCTTCGTAGCATCACCACTCCTTGTCACTTTGTATAAATTGCAGAAGAAATAAATCTACATACGCCATTAGTTCCCTGTGGTGAAGTGATAGCGTATACGATAACTTTACGCCATGGCTCGAAGTTATCGTATGGTAAATTTAGATACATTATAATAAAGCTATAGCGGGCTTATAATGTATGCTGAACGGCTTAGCTTTTTGAGCTGTTTAGAGTGCTTTGGTTGAGCCTTATTTTGGGGCACTTAGGGGGAGTTGACGCGTGCATTTTTATCCGTATACTTACCTCCACGTCTTAACTAACGCTTAAAACCGTCGAGTTGAGACGGGATCTTTCACAATTGAATATAGATTGAGAACACGTGCAAAACACTGTTCTATTCTAAAAAATGAAACCAGCCGCATCTCTAACAGCAACTATGGGATGCGGCATTGAGCAGGATAAAACTCGAGACAACTGTGCAAAAGTAGAAGATTATAGAAAATATATTTTTCTCTCTTTTGTTCCGTTCATCTTAATTCAGAGTTTGATCCTAGCTCAGGATGAACGCTGGCGGCGTGGATAAGGCATGCAAGTCAAACGGACACTTACGCAAGTTTGTGTTAGTGGCAGACGAGTTAGTAACACGTAGGTACCTCCCCCGAAGTCAGGAATAATCCCGCGAAAGCGGGACTAATACCTGATAGTCTCTTCGGAGTAAAGAAGCAATTCGCTTGGGAAAGGGCCTGCGGAGTATCAGCTAGTTGGTAGGGTAATGGCCTACCAAGGCAATGACGCTTAGGGGACCTGAGAGGGTGACCCCCAACGATGGAACTGAGATACGGTCCATACACCTACGGGTGGCCGCAGTCAAGAACCTTCCACAATGGACGAAAGTCTGATGGAGCGACGCCGCGTGATGGATGAAGTCC
>JANLIM010000020.1 GCA_024654145.1 Candidatus Zambryskiibacteriota bacterium
CTGGAAGGAAGTTGGCCGACAAAAAATAATTGAAAATTGGAAATTCTGAATTGAAAATTTAAAACCAATGGGTAAAAAGAAAATAGCCACAGAAGAAACAAAGATAGAAGGAGAAGTGTCTCCTGAGCTCAAGGCGGAGGGAGTACCTTCTGAGACTATTACGCAACCCTCGAAGTCTTCAAGGAAGCGCGTTGTTGACTCGGCAGTTCTCTGTGTTGAGTCTACTTACAACAACACGAAGCTTGTTCTCACCGATACAAAAGGGAGCACTCTTGCTTGGTCCTCAAGCGGATCGCTTGGGTTTAGAGGGGCTAAGAAGGGTACCCCATTTGCTGCGGCAAAGGTTGGCGAAACCTTGGCTGCTAAGGCGCAAGTGTTGGGTGTTAAGGAAGTAAGGGTAGTGGTAAAGGGAGTGGGCTCAGGAAGAGAGTCAGCTATCCGTGGCTTTATATCCAAAGGTATTAATCTCACCACTATTCAGGACATGACTCCGGTTCCTCATAATGGCCCTAAGCCTCCTAAGCCGAGACGCACGTAATGCGAATAACACGAATGAACATGCTAATGCAACAAATGAACAGAATTCCATTAGTAGCATTCGAATAAATTCGTAGATTAGAATTAAACCTTTATGAAAACAGGACCAAAGTACAAAATAGCTCGCCGCCTCGGAGCACCCATTTTTGAGAAAACTCAGACGGCTAAATACGCGCTTTCACTAGCGAGGAAAGAAAAAAACTTCCGCGGCCGTAACAAACCCAAGAGTGAATTCGGTCTCCAGCTCCTTGAGAAGCAGAAAGCCCGCTTCAGTTACGGTCTTACAGAGAAGCAGTTCCGCATCTACGTAGACAAAGCTCTTCGCTCTGAGACTCCGGTTCAGAAACTTTTTGCTTTCCTTGAAACTCGCTTGGACAACGTGCTTTATCGTTCTGGTATTGCCAAGACTCGTGCCCAGGCTCGCCAGGCTGCAGGCCATGGCCATGCTATGGTTAATAGTCGTCGAACTACCATTCCTTCAATGATGCTCAAAAAAGGAGATACCGTTTCTATCCGCGAGTCTTCATCGGGAAGCGCGCTCTTCTCGGAAGTGGCGGAGAGGATGAAGACCATCACTGTACCCGCTTGGCTTAAGTCAGATCCCGAGAAGAAAGTGGTTACGATTGAAGGCGAGCCGGTTTACACCCCGGGGGAGCAAGTCTTCGATTTGGGCGTAGTGATTGAATTCTACAACAGATAATTTGCATTTAGGGAATAAATAACGTATTATAAATAACCAGTAATTTTTATACTTATGGCCGACTACACAATACATTTACCTTCAAAACCAAGAGTGATTTCCGAAGAGGGGGAGAGCGGAATTTTCGAAATAGAGGGACTTTACCCTGGCTACGGCCACACCCTCGGGAACTCACTTCGACGCATTATTCTTTCCTCATTACCTGGCGTCGCTATCACAACTGTTAAAATTGATGGGGTAAATCATGAGTTCTCCACTATTGATGGTATCAAAGAAGATGTTGTTACTATTCTTTTGAATCTCAAAAAGATTCGCATGCGCATGACAGTCGACGAGCCTCAGACTCTTACTTTGAAAATCAAAGGAGAGAAGGTTGTTACAGCAAGCGATCTCGAAGTTCCAGGCCAGGTAGAAATTCTCACTCCTGATGAAGTTATCGCTACTTTGACAAGTAAATCCAGCTCTCTAGAAATGGAAATCCGTGTTGAGAAGGGACTTGGATTCATGCCGAAAGAGATGATTGATAAAAGCCGAGTTGATATTGGTACTATCGCTCTCGACGGCATCTTTACTCCTATTCGCCGCGCAAGTTACGAGGTAGAAAATATGCGGGTGGGAGATAGGACAGACTTCAATAAACTCCGTATCTTTATCGAGACCGACGGCACAGTTACTCCAACAACTGCTCTGACGGCTTCTATCGAGATTATGATTAACCAGCTCAAGGCAATTGTCGGCTTTAAGGAAGAAGAGCCGGCTTTGGAGGTAGAGGCTCCAAAGTCAACCAGCGAGGCTACAACTAAATCTCCAGAGGCAGACCCAGAGGTGTTGAAGACTCGCATAGAATCTCTTGATGTATCAGCTCGCACTCAACACGCCCTTTCTGATGCTAACATCCGCACTGTCGGAGGTCTGGCTAGAAAGAAAGAGAAGGATCTTTTAGAAATCGAAGGTTTAGGTTCAAAGGCTATCCAAGAAATTCGTAAGGCCTTGGGAGAGTTCGGCATTACACTGAAATAACCGACAACCTACGACCTACAACAAATAGCTATGCGACATCATAACGCCAACAGAAAATTCGGGAGAAAGACTAATCAGAGAAATGCTCTCTTGAAGTCTTTGGCTTATTCTTTGGCGCTCAAAGGCAAGATTAAAACCACCGAGGCTAAAGCCAAGGAGCTCCGCCCTTATATGGAGAAACTTGTTACTCTCGGCAAGAAGGAAACTCTCGCTTCACGGCGCCTACTTGAAAGCCGTGTAGGCAAGGAAGCTGCCAAGAAGATTGCCACAGACCTAGCACCATCGTATAAAGAGAGGGCTGGAGGCTATCTCCGCATCACCAAAATGGTCCGCAGGAAGTCCGATGGTGCACCTCAGGCTGTAATTGAATTTGTATAAACATGGAAAAGGCTAATAAAACATACTCAATAGACGCTAGAGGCAAAGCTCCAGGCCGCATCGCTACAGAGGTAGCAGTGCTTCTCATGGGGAAAAACCGCACGGACTTCACGAGGAACAGTATTCCTGATGTTTCTGTCGAGGTAGCTTCAGCTGGCTCTATGAAGCTCGACGCCAAGAAAATGACAGACAAGAAGTATGCTCGCCACTCACTGTACCCAGGAGGACTTACACTCGAGAGCATGTCTCACGTGGTAGAGAAGAAGGGGGCCAAAGAGGTGCTCCGCAGAGCCGTCTATGGTATGCTTCCCAAGAACAAATTGCGTGCGCGCATGATGAAGAATCTCACGATCAAAGAATAAATTTAATATGACAGCAACAAAGGAAAACAAGTATATGGAGGCAGTAGGACGAAGAAAGACAGCTATTGCGCGCGTCCGTATTACTCCTGCAGCGAAAACCACTTTCACTATTAATGACTCTGAGTTTGAGACGTACTTTCCAACAGCGGAACTTCGCCGCACTATCACTTCTGTGTTTGCTGACACCACGCAAAATTTCAATGTAACAGCCAAGATGATCGGAGGAGGCATCGCTGGACAGGCAGAAGCGCTTCGCCATGGTATAGCCCGCGCACTCCTTATTCATGAACCGGAAATCCGCACTAAGCTCAAGGTCAAAGGTTTCCTCAAGCGTGACCCTCGCGCCAAAGAACGCCGCAAGTTCGGACTCAAGAAAGCCCGCAAGAGCCCACAATGGTCCAAGAGATAAATCAAAAACAGCCCTAGGGCTGTTTTTGATTAGATCCCTGCACGCTAGTTTCTAGCGAGTGTAGACGTATAACCTTTACATCAATAGTACGCTATAGCGTAAAATCGATGTAGTAAAGTTGTAATGTTAGGTATGGAAAAACCGCCGATCGTAGCTGGTGGTTTTATCCACGCCACGATGGCGGTTACTTCTTGCTCTGGATGGCTCCCACGATCTGGTTCGTGCATCCGATGAGGGTAGCCCCGATTCCGAGCGTTCCCATGCAGATGACGTAGGCTATTCCCAGATAGGCGCCCAAGAGGACGCCAATGCACAAAATCATCAAACCACTGCCAGGTCCCATGTTGTTCATAACCTACCCTCTCCATTTTTCAAGTTATCACATAAAGCTGTTTTTGTCAAGTAATCTCTTGATTTATATAATTTTTGAGGTAGGATATTGAAACTATGAAGGACACTGAAAACGATAATGAAATAGTGGAAGAGGAGCTTGACGACTCTGTCGTTGCTGAAGAGCATGCTGGGGATGCTATTGCAAAACTGAAAGGCAAGCTTAAAGAGGCAGAGGGCAAGGCCAAGGAATATCTGGATGGATGGCAGAGAAGCCAAGCCGACTTCACTAACATCCGTAAGCGGGATGAAGAAGCAAAGGTGGAGTTTCTTAAATTTGCTAATGCGGATCTGGTTTCTCAACTTTTGCCTGTATTAGATAGTTTGGAACTTTCTTTACCACACGGGAACAAAGAGCTGGAAGTAATTTACAAACAGTTACTTTCGGTTTTAAAATCAAACGGTTTTGAAGAATCAAATCCGGTTGGAGAAAGGTTCGACCCACGTCTTCATGAATCAATAGGAACGATTCCTACAGACAAGAGTGAAGACGACCATAAGATACTTGAAGTCGTGCAAAAAGGTTATATACTACAAGGCAAAATCATCCGTCCTGCAAAGGTTCGGATTGGTGAATTCAAAGAATAAACTTATTTAACTTATTAACCTTATTTAACTTTTTCAACTAACGTATGGCTAAAATAATTGGAATCGATTTGGGTACTACAAACTCCGCTGTTGCGGTCATGGAGGCGGGTAATCCAAAAATTATTGAGAACTCAGAAGGTGCACGTACAACACCTTCTATTGTCGCTATTTCTAAAACTGGTGAGCGACTTGTTGGTCTTCTTTCTAAGCGCCAGGCAGTGACGAACCCCAAGAACACTGTCTTCGGTATCAAGCGCTTCATCGGTCACACATTTTCCGACCCTGCCGTACAGAAGGACAAGGGCACCGTGCCTTACGAGATGAAAGAGGGTGCAAATGGGGGTGTGTTAGTAAAGATGGGTGATAAGGATCACCGACCGGAAGAAATTTCTGCCATGATACTTCAGAAGTTGAAGGTAGACGCCGAGGCCAAGCTTGGTGAGAAGGTAACTCAAGCGATCATTACAGTACCTGCGTACTTCAATGACTCTCAACGTCAGGCTACCAAGGATGCCGGACAGATTGCGGGACTCGATGTGCTGCGTATTATCAACGAACCAACCGCAGCCGCTCTCGCGTACGGATTTAATAAAAAGAAGAATGAGAAGATTGCCGTCTTCGACTTCGGAGGCGGAACCTTTGATATCTCCATTCTTGAAGTGGGTGATGATGTGGTAGAAGTGAAATCAACTGACGGAGACTCTCACCTCGGAGGAAAGGACATTGATCAGAAGATTCTTAACTACATTGCAGACGAGTTTAAGAAAGAGTCCGGCATTGATGTAAGGAATGACGCTCTCGCGCTCCAGCGACTCGATGAGGCAGCAGAGAAGGCCAAGATCGAGCTCTCTACCGCCACAGAGACTGAGATCAATATTCCGTTCATCACCTCAGATGCGAACGGCCCAAGGCACCTACTCCTGAAGCTTTCACGCGCCAAGCTTGAGGAACTAGCCCGTGAATTTGTCGATCGTGCCATGGAGATCACCAAACGCGCTATGGAGGCATCGCCTTTTAAGGTAGATCAGATAGACGAGATTATTCTCGTAGGAGGACAGACTCGCATGCCAGCAATTTCAGAAGCTGCTAAAGCATTCTTCGGTAAGGAGCCAAACAAGAGTATTAACCCAGACGAAGTGGTCGCTCTTGGTGCAGCTATTCAGGGAGGTATTCTCGCTGGTGATGTTAAGGATGTTCTACTTCTTGATGTTATCCCTCTTTCTCTTGGTATCGAAACTATGGGAGGTGTTGCCACCAAGCTTATAGAAAAGAACACCACAATCCCATCAGCTAAGTCGCAGATCTTCTCAACCGCCGCAGACAACCAGACAAGCGTTGAGATTCATATTGTTCAGGGTGAACGCGCTATGGCTAGTGATAACAAATCTCTCGGCCGCTTTATCCTCGACGGCATCCCACCTTCACCTCGTGGCGTTCCTCAGGTTGAAGTGACCTTTGATATCGACGCCAACGGCATATTGAATGTGAGAGCGAAAGACAAGGCAAGCAACAAGGAACAGTCCATCCGTATCGAAGCCGCATCGGGTCTTTCCAAAGAGGAGATTGAGAAAATGCAAAAGGATGCCGAAACTAATGCAACAGAAGATCAGAAGAAGAAAGACCTGGTTGATACAAAGAACACTGCAGAGC
>JANLIM010000024.1 GCA_024654145.1 Candidatus Zambryskiibacteriota bacterium
ATTTTTGACCGAGTAAGGAAGGAAGACAAAGAAGATGTCAGTTAATCCTCTACAAGGCAGCAATCCATTAAATAATTTTCTCATTAAATTGATGCAGTATGACCCGTCTCAAAATAAACAAAAACAGGGGTTATTAAGGCCAGTACCGAGTAAGGCTGGGGAATTGATGATGTATTCTCAAAGACCCCAAACTCAATATGATAGTCCCGTTTTACCATCTGGGACTGGCAAGGCGTTGGGATATTATCAATCGAAAATTCCCAATGGGATGGCTATGAACAGTGCATTCCCGATTACGGCCGATACTAATTTTATGGGAAGGGTTGGAGAATCTGACAAATTAAGACCAGGTTTAGCAAATCTACTTTTAATGCAGGCATTTTTTGAGGCTACTGGGGGTAGAAATCCGACAACCAATAAGCCAAATTACAACCTTTATGGAGCCAAACCAGGGGGGAATAGAGTGGCTCAATTCGGAGACTATGGGAGTGCCTTAGATTATCAACTTAGCGATAAGGTTTTGGGTGGTGGAGCTAGACCAGACAATATGAACATATTGAGAGAAGACAAACGAGGAAAACCACTTACAGAAAAAGAAGTCAGAAAACTATATGAATCATATAATCCAAACTCTCCATATATTGACGACCTTCTGAAAGCTCTATTGGGAGAACAAACTTGACAGCATGATATACTTACCATAGACATACCTTTTAGAAACTATTCCCTTCGGGGAGAACTAGGAGACACTATGTCCGACGACATAAAGACCCCAGTAACTGAGACTCCAGTTACGGATACGTCTAAAAAACAAGAGTCAGCACCTGAAAAAGTTAGTAGCTTTTATGGAGGCAAATATAAGTCCCAAGATGAATTCGAGGCGGCTTATAAATCCTTAGAGTCTAAGCTTGGTGAACAGGGTGAAAAAATCAAGCAAGCAGATGAGTTTGCGACTTATGTCCAACCCATCATTGACCTTGCAAGAACTGATACGGAAGTTTTTGAGATACTAGATAAAAAACTCCGTAAGGACACCAAGAATGAGGCTAAACCAGAAAAAGCTGACCAAATGGAACTGAGAAATGCTACTTCCGACTTGCTTCTAGCCAGGTTTGAAAGCGAGCATGGTATCGACAAATTGCCCTCAGATGATGCTGCAAAGGTGCGCCGAGAAATCGGAGCAAAAGTTGCAGAATTATCAGGACAGCAGTTAGGCAACGTAGATTTGCGCCGCTTAACAAATACGCTGGAGAACGCATACCGGTTGGTTAAACCCAAATCATCGCCAGAATCCGAAACTGACGACGGCAGTATTCCTTCTATCTCCAGTTCACCTGGAAAGTCGGAAACAACTCTCTCTTCTGAGGAGGCAACCGTTGCTCAGGGACTAGGGCTTTCTAGAGAAGAATACTTATCTGGGAAGAAAGGTCTGGCAAAGAAGTATAAATGATATTTTAGGAGTTTAATTTTATGGCAAAGACATCGGCTTATGGTTTTGAGTATGTAAGACATCTCGAACCGTCAGTGTCCACACCAGCAACTCTGGAATATATCATCTCAGATAGTGCAGGCGCACTCACGATTGGTGATGCAGTTAAATTGTCAAGTGGTTATCTAATGGGAGCAGGAACAGATTCCGAGAAATTCGGTATCTTAGTAGGGCTCGTAACTTCTAAAGGCGAAAACCTTTTCAAGTCCAAAGAATCAGTCTCTGGTTCTAAAACAGGTGACGACACTTACAACGCCGCATCGGACAATACAACGGTAGACCAAGTTAAGGGCGTAGTTTTCTACGATGACAAAGCTCTTTTCAAGGGTAAAGCGACAGGTACAATCACACAAGCTATGGTCGGACAATGGTTCCTCGGAGCCGTTTCGGATGGTACTTATGTTGATTCTGTCAATTACACTACTGCTCAAGGGGCTTTCTCAGCAGGTACTCAGGATTTCCAATTATTGGAACTTCTTGATGCAACCACTGGTTTGTTCCGTATTGGACGCAGCCAACTCTTGAATGACGTTACTATCTAATAGGAGTATAAAATATGACAAGTATGAGAGCAAACTTCGGTGACTTACTTGAACCAGGTCTTCGGAAGCTTTTCGATGACAGGTACAATGAGATTCCAGAAGTATTTTCGAGTATCTTCCATGTGGCTACTTCTAGTGTAGATGTAGAACGAGACAGTGCAGTAACAGGGTTTGGTCTTTTGACTCAAACTGCTGAAGGTGCACCTATCACCTATGAAGACCCCGTAAACATTATTGCGGCTTTTGGCAGAAATGCTAATCGAAAATTCCTTAAATTGCGGGAACGTCTCGACTTAACAATCGAGAAAATCCGCAGCCAAACCCAGAAATGGGGAGGTTCAGAGACTATAATAGGAGCATCCTTCGGGATGGTGGGATAGTCCGAACTGCGAGGTGACTCGCAGAGTCAGGTAGAAATATCCTGACCGCTCTTTAACAACATCTGATTAAATAACTCAAGTAGTTGTTTATGATTATATGGCTTTAACTTTCCGAACAAGATTTGTTTGGCAAAGTTATTCAAGGTTGTTTCGTACCGCCTGTGTTCAGAATTTGAGGGAAGTAAGAGAAGATTATTTATATCGTTATTAGTTGAATTACCATCAAGGTGATGGACAGTTTCTTCTTTATCGAGTTTTCTTCCCAGACTTTTTTCTAAGACCAGTCGGTGTTCAACAACTCTTTTCCCATCTTTAGTTATCATGCGGATATAGCGGTCTTTGGAATGTTTTATCAAATAACTTCCACCCTTCCAGCGACCATTCCATTCTCCCATGTGCCTTTCAGATGGAGACCTAGCTTTAAGTCCTAATTTCTTAAACCACCTAAGGATAGTAGCTGGTTCGACATTACAAATTTTAGCAATGTCGGAAAAGAAAAGTTTTTCTTGATAATACTTTTGAGAAAGCCATTGTTTGTTATGATACATTGAGAGTATTGTAACATAAGTAACAGATGTTGTCAACCGAGTAGTAACAAAATTGGCAGATGTATGACGTATCTTACGTTCATCTCAAATACACCAAGGGATTCAAGGTTTCAGAAGAGTTAATGGAAGACGACAGATACAACGTCATTAAAAAGAAACCCGCTGCTTTAGCTCGTGCAGCTCGCAGACAGGCCGAATCTCTCGCCGCAGACAGGTTCAACAACGCCTTTAGTTCAGGTACAGGTGGAGATGCTAAGTATTTAGCTTCTACGCTTCATCCTCGTGCTGATGGTGGAACGGCTCAATCAAACGCTAGTGCCTCTGGCATTGCTTTGACTGAAGTCAATTTGAATACTGGTCTGATGGCAATGAGTGGTCAATTAGACGATAAGGGAATGATGATAAGCATGAGGGCTAACGTCCTCGTGGTTCCTCCCGCCCTTGAAAAGACCGCTTATGAGATTACGAAGTCTACTCTGCGTTCTGATACGGCTGACAACGATGCGAACTACTATAGTGGAAAACTCAAAGTTATCGTGTGGGACTGGCTTAGTGCCGCCGCAGGTGGCTCTGATACCGCTTGGTTCCTTCTTGACAGTGCGCAACACGAACTGAACTATTACTGGCGCATTAGGCCAGAGTTCAAGCAGGACAATTCATTCGACACAGGTATGGCACTTTTCAAAGTCCGTATGCGTGCTTCAAGTGGATGGTCTGACTGGCGTGGTTTCTGGGGTAGTAAAGGAGATTCGACCAGCTATACGAGTTAATCGTTAGCCAGAATCTTTTTTTACTCTTCATAAAACGAAGTATTTAGTTTAGAGGCAATGGTAGTAGCCGAGAAAAAGAATGAGAGACCTACAATACGAGATTCTGAGTATTCTAAAGATACAAGGTTGCAAGGCTCTCACTACCAATCTATAATTAAGTAAGTATTAAATGTGTAGTTGAAAGATAAAAACAATTAGTTGATAATAAAGATATGGCTTTAACAAAACATTCAGGACAAGTAGGAGGAGCAACCCACAAGGTACGGGTTCGCCAGATTGCCCCCACTGACCCAACCCCCATTGCAGGCGACCAGTACTTTGACCAGACATCAGGAACTCTCTATATCCATGACGGAACCATGTGGTGGGGTTCAACCGCAGGAACCTCTACTTCAACCTCAACTAGTTCTACTTCATCT
>JANLIM010000046.1 GCA_024654145.1 Candidatus Zambryskiibacteriota bacterium
GGATAATCGAGGTTAAGAATGGATTTAATAGTCTCGGCAACAGTCTTCTCTTCGTTAAAGCAGGGAACTATGATGGTGGCACTTGGGAAATTACTAACACCTCTAAGAGCACGTGCTTCCTCATCCTTAATCTCTTCGCGAACCTCAAGGTAAGTGATAAGCAAAAACACCTCAAAGAAAAGTGAGACGAAGAGAGAGCAATATAAAACTATAAGTTGCAGGTCAGCCATAGAAAGGAAATCCTCACTATTATAGACGTTTATTTAGACATTTTCAACCCAAAGCGTATAATTCCTATCATGCAAATTAAGATCGAATCACCTGAAGAAAAAGTCCTAATACAAGCGCTGGAGAAACGCACTGATGCTGAAGCAATACGCATCAAGCGCTACCTCTCTATGCCAGACCTTTCTCACACTCCTGGGAATCCTTTAAACGAAATTGTGGAGAGAGTGCTAGCTGCTCCAGAGTTTAAAGGCTTTGACACAATTGATGTGCCAGAAATTGTCTCGACAAAAATTACTTTTGATTTATTTGACTTCCCGCAAGACCACCCAGCACGGTCAAAGTCAGACACCTACTACATAGATGATGAACATATTCTACGCACCCACACTACTATCATGTGGTACTACTACCTTAATGACCCACAAGTTAAGGAAAGAATGGCTAAAGGAGAGCCAGTGGGTTGCTTTTCTTACGGCAAAGTTTATAGGAAGGACGAACTTGATAAAAAGCATACGAATGTCTTCCATCAGATTGATGGTTGGTATCTCGCCCCCAAGGACAAACAAATTCTCACAGTAACAGATTTGCAAAATGCTCTTCTTGGATTCGGTAGAGCAGTCTTTGGTGCAGATATCAAAACCAGATTTAACAAAGACACATTCCCTTACACCGACCCCTCTATAGAAATGGAGATGGACAAAGACGGGCAATGGATTGAGACAGGCGGAGCGGGTGTGGTGAAGGGTAGTGTTCTCGAGAAACTCGGAGTAGATTCAACAAAGTGGAACGGTTGGGCCTTCGGTCCAGGACTAGAGCGCTTTGCCATGATTTCCATGGAACTTCCAGACATTAGACTCCTCTGGTCTGAAGACGAGAGAGTGAAGAAGCAGCTGGTCCTTGGCAATAAGTTTAAAGAAGTATCCAAATTCCCTCCGGTCGTGCGCGACATCTCTTTCGTCGTGCCAAATACTTTTATACCCAACGATTACTTTGACCTGATACGCGAAGTAGGAGGGGATATGGTGGAAAATGTTGAGCTTCTAGATAAGTATGAAAACGCCGAGAAATTTGGCGCTGACAAACTTTCTTACACATACAGAGTGACATACCGTCATCTTGAGAAAACCCTAACTAGTGAAGAAGTGAACATTGTGCATGCAAAGTTAGAGGAAAGAACAGAAAAAGAATTCGACGCACAGATCCGTCGAGTGTAAGCACTTTACTTACTAGGCAAGACCTAGTAAGTACTCTCAATAATCCTTTCTTTCTAGCTGTATTTATGCTAAAATAAGGAGTACAAATATGGCCAAAAGCGAGGAAAAGCAAGCAAAGAAAATCAGTGGCTACGGAGCCGAATCCATCACAGTCCTAGAAGGGCTCGAACCGGTACGCAAGCGCCCCGGTATGTATATCGGCACCACCGGACCAGACGGCCTTCATCACCTGGTGACGGAGATTTTCGACAACTCCAGAGACGAAGCTATGGGCGGTTTTGCCAATGATATCGAAATTTCTATGCTCCCAGGTAACCGCATCAGAGTAGTCGACAACGGTCGCGGTATCCCAACAGACATTCACAAACAGACCAAAGTCTCCGCTCTTGAGACAATCATGACCACCTTGCATGCCGGAGGTAAATTCGGCGGGGAAGGTTACAAGGTTTCTGGAGGTTTGCACGGCGTCGGCGCATCTGTTGTAAACGCACTTTCTATCTACTGCCGCGCCGAGATCCATCGAGATGGAGACATTTATGTCCAAGAGTACAGCCAGGGCAAAAAGAAGAGCCCAGTAAAAAAGATGGGCAAAACCAAAAACAACGGTACCATCATCACCTTCCAACCAGACCCAGAAATTTTCCCTGACACAAACTTCAGCTTTGAGAGAATCTATACCCACATGCGGCAACAGGCTTATCTTATAAAGAGTCTGCGCATTTCTGTTATAGATGCAAGAGAAATTGCTAAGGTTAATGACACAGAGTACTTCTATATGAGCGACATCGGACTTGATGTCCCGTCTATGTCGTTTTACTTTGAGGGAGGTCTAATTTCTCTTGTGAAATTTGAGAATGAACACAATAAGCCAATCCACCGCAATATCTTTTATGTTGAAAAGAAAGCCAACGGTAATGATTACGAGACAGTAGAGGTCGCTCTCCAATATGTCGACGACATCTCTTCGCGCGTGCTGCCGTTTGCAAACAACATTTACACCGCCGAGGGGGGTACTCACATCACCGGCTTCAAAACCGCCCTTACTCGCACACTCAATACTTATGCACGTAAAAACAATCTAGTCAGTGAGAAAGAAGACAACTTTACTGGAGACGATGTACAAGAAGGCCTTACTGCAGTTATCTCAATCAAACTCCGTGAGATACAGTTTGAGGGTCAGACCAAAGGTAAACTTGGCTCCGTCGAAGCACAAGCTATGGTCACTACAGTCTTTGGCGAAGCCTTTAGTCAATTCCTAGAGGAAAATCCTGATGATGCTAGAGCTATGATTAATAAGGTTGTTCTCGCCCTCAAAGCTAGAAAAGCTGCCAAAGCAGCCAAAGACTCCGTGCTCAGAAAGGGCGCTTTGGAGGGTATGACCCTACCTGGGAAGCTTGCAGACTGTCAGAGTAAATCTGCAGAAGAATCAGAACTTTTTATCGTAGAGGGAGATTCCGCGGGTGGTACAGCCAAGATGGGGCGTGATAGACGTACTCAGGCCATCCTTGCACTACGTGGCAAGATTCTGAACATCGAGCGCGCCCGCCTCGACCGCATGCTTGCATCAGAGCAGATAAAAAATATTGTAGTCGCTCTTGGCACTGCTATAGGGGATACGTTTGATATTGAAAAACTTCGTTACCACAAGATTATCATCGCAACAGATGCCGACGTGGACGGTGCCCACATCCGTACTCTTCTTCTCACTCTTTTCTATCGATTCTTCCGTCCTCTTATAGATGCCGGATTTATCTATATTGCCCAACCTCCTCTTTATAAGATCAAAAAAGGGAAAGAAACATTCTTCGCATACTCAGATGCAGAGAAAATTAAGATAGTAGGGAAGGAAGAGTCAGGAGACATCCAACGCTACAAAGGTCTAGGAGAAATGAACGCCGAAGAGCTCTGGGAGACCAGCATGGACCCTGCCAAACGTATACTCAAACAA